>NZ_JCBCUY010000021.1:0-107731 GCF_059862705.1 Pseudomonas sp. MF08817 | reverse complement strand
TGCTCGCGGCGGCTAAAAACACAGAAATAAGCGGGCGATCTGATCGTTTTTGATCGGTTGACCGCTTTCAAAATCGGCGGAGGCTGAAGTCAGCCAGAAATACAGGGCTACTTCAGACCATCCCTAACAACCCATCGTATTGTTAGGCGCTTCTATCTTTATCAGCTACCCGCCACCGTCATCCGCTCGATCAACACCGAACCAGTGCGAATGTTGCTGCGCAGTTCCAGGTCATTCCCCACGGCGACGATCTGCTTGAACATGTCGCGCATGTTGCCGGCAATGGTCACTTCCTGGACTGCGAACTGAATCTCGCCGTTCTCCACCCAGAAACCCGCCGCGCCCCGGGAGTAGTCGCCGGTGACCATATTTAGGCCCTGGCCCATCAACTCGGTCACCAACAGGCCGCGGCCCATGCGCCGCAGCAACGCGGCCTGGTCTTCATCGCCGTGGGTGACGAACAGGTTATGCACGCCGCCGGAGTTGGCGGTGCTGGGCATGCCCAACTTGCGGCCCGAATAGGTGCCCAACACGTAGGACACCAACTCGCCGTTCTCGACGAAAGGTTTGGCGTAGGTCGCCAGGCCATCGCCATCGAACGACGCACTGCCCATGGCGCGCATCAAGTGCGGGCGCTCGTCCAGGGTCAGCCACTGGGGGAAGACCTTCTGCCCTAGGGCGCCTTCGAGGAACGATGATTTGCGGTACAGGTTGCCGCCGGAAATCGCCCCCAAAAAGCTGCCGAACAGACCGCCAGCCAGTTCGGCGGAAAACAGCACCGGCACTTCGCAGGTCGGCACCGGGCGTGCGCCCAGACGGCTGGCGGCACGCTGCGCGGCGCGTTGGCCGATGGTCACCGGGTCCATCAGCAATTCACCCTGGCGGTTCACGTCATACCAGTAATCGCGCTGCATCTGGCCGTCGGCTTCGGCGATCATCACGCAACTGAGGCTGTGGCGGGTCGAGGCGTAGCCGCCGACGAAACCGTGGCTGTTGCCGTACACACGACAGCCCTGGTGGGTGCTCAGCGTGGTGCCGTCGGCGTTCTTGATCCGGCTGTCGGTGGCGAACGCCGCCGCTTCACAGGCCAAGGCCTGTTCGATGGCTTGTTCGGGGGTGATATCCCAGGCGTGGAATAGGTCGAAGTCTTGCAAGTCCCTGGCCATCAGCGCCGCGTCGGCCAGGCCCGAGCTTTCATCTTCAGAGGTGTGCTGGGCGATGGCCAGGGCCGCGGCCACGGTTTCGCGGATCGCTTGCGGGCCGCTGGCCGAGGTGCTGGCCGAGCCTTTGCGCTGGCCCACGTACAAGGTGATGCCAAAACCCTGGTCGCGGTTGAACTCGACCGTTTCCACTTCCCGCTGGCGCACCGAGGTGGACAAGCCCTGCTCCAGGGAAACGGCGACCTCACAGGCACTGGCGCCCTGGCGCTTGGCTTCGGCGATGATCTGCTCGACTTGGTCCTGCAGGGCCGGCAACGCTTGCGGGCCGACGCTTTGGGCTGCACTCATGGTTTTCTCCACTCAAATTCTGCTTTCGGTTAAGGCCTTCGAGCGACCGGGCCGGACAAGCGGCCCCCGACTGGTTATCATGGCGGCGTTTCTTTGCGGACTGCCACCATGGTTGATTCTTACGACGACTCCCTCGATGGGGAGAAAAGCAAATCCCAGGTTAAACGCGAGCTTCATGCTCTGGTTGACCTCGGCGAGCGCCTTACAACACTCAAGCCTGACTTGCGCGCCAAACTGCCCTTGACCGACGCCATGCGCCGGGCCCTGGACGAAGCGCCCAAGCACACCGCGAACATTGCGCGTAAACGGCACCTGCAATTTATCGGCAAGCTGATGCGCGACCAGGACACGGACGCCATTCTGGTTTTGCTCGATCAACTGGATGCCTCCACCCGCCAGTACAACGAACGTTTCCACGGCCTGGAACGCTGGCGCGATCGCTTGATCGCGGGCGATGACGGCGTGCTGGAAAAATTCGTCGTCGATTACCCGGACGCGGACCGCCAACAACTGCGCTCCCTGATCCGTCAGGCCCAGCATGAGCTTGCCCATAACAAGCCCCCTGCTTCGAGCCGCAAAATCTTCAAGTACATCCGCGAGCTGGACGAGACACAACGCGGCCTGCGTTAGTTTTCGCCCCCGGGTGGGCCGGGCCGCAATGCGGGCCGCCCACCCAAGGCTCCTCCTCACGCGCCCGTGCCACCCACGGTGATCGCGTCAATCTTCAGCGTTGGCTGGCCGACACCCACCGGCACCGACTGCCCATCCTTGCCACACGTCCCCACACCGCTGTCCAACGACAGGTCGTTGCCCACCATCGACACCCGGCTCATGGCCTCCGGCCCGTTGCCGATCAGGGTCGCGCCTTTGACCGGTGCAGTGATCTTGCCGTCCTCGATCAAATACGCTTCGCTGGTGGAGAACACGAACTTGCCGCTGGTGATGTCCACCTGGCCGCCGCCCAGGTTGGCGCAGTAGATACCCTTCTTCACCGAGGCGATGATTTCCGCCGGGTCGCTTTCGCCGCCCAGCATGTAGGTATTGGTCATGCGCGGCATCGGCAGGTGCGCATAGGACTCGCGGCGGCCGTTGCCGGTGCGCGCCACACCCATCAGGCGGGCGTTGAGCTTGTCCTGCATATAGCCTTTGAGCACGCCGTTTTCGATCAGGGTGGTGCACTCGGTCGGCGTGCCTTCATCGTCCATGCTCAGCGACCCGCGACGCCCGGCCAGGGTACCGTCGTCCACGATGGTGCAGAGTTTGGAGGCGACCATTTCGCCCATGCGCCCGCTGTAGGCCGAACTGCCCTTGCGGTTGAAATCACCCTCCAGGCCATGGCCGACCGCTTCGTGCAACAGCACACCGGACCAGCCCGACCCCAGCACCACCGGGAAAGTGCCGGCCGGCGCGGGGATCGCTTCAAGGTTGACCAACGCCTGGCGCAGCGCTTCGCGGGCATAGCCCATGGCGCGGTCCTCGGCGAGGAAGTACCGGTAGTCGGTACGCCCGCCACCGCCGTGGCCGCCTCGCTCGCGGCGGCCGTTCTGCTCGACGATCACGCTGACGTTGAAGCGCACCAACGGCCGCACATCCGCTGCCAGGGTGCCATCGGTGGACGCCACCAAAATGCGCTCCCAGACCCCAGCCATGCTCACGGTGACCTGCTGGATGCGCGGGTCGAGGGCGCGGGTCGCGGCATCGACACGCTTGAGCAGCTCGACCTTTTCCGCACGGCTGATGACTTCCAGGGGGTTGTCAGGGCCGTAGAGCTGGGTCACGTCCTGGGTGCTGAAGGCCTGCACGCTGCCGTGCTGGCCGGCGCGGGAAATCGACCGTGCTGCACGGGCCGCCAGGCCCAGGGCTTCGAGGGTGATGGCGTTGCTGTAGGCGAAACCGGTTTTTTCCCCGGCCTGGGCACGTACGCCCACGCCTTGGTCGAGGTTGAAACTGCCTTCCTTGACGATGCCGTCTTCCAGCGCCCAGGACTCGGAAATCTGCCCTTGGAAATACAGGTCCGCCGCGTCGATGCCGGGGCCGGCCAGGTCACCGAGCACCGCTTGCAGGCTGTCGATCGTCACGCCACCCGGCGCGAGAAGGTGTTCACTGACTGAGGACAACAACTGGCTCATATGCTTTACGCCTTACATTCATTGTTCTGAGGCAGGCCGCCGGACGCCCTGCGAGAAAAAGCGCCGATGGCTCGCCACCGGCATGCGCGCCCGGATGGACGCTTGTTCGCTGCTGTCGCGCGAGGCCAGCAATACGGCCTCGCCCTGATCCTGCTGAGCGAGAATCCGCCCCCAGGGGTCGATAATCGCCGCGTGACCAAAGGTCTCCCGCGGGCCCGGATGCACCCCGCCTTGGGCCGCCGCCAGCACATAGCATTGAGTCTCGATGGCGCGGGCGCGGATCAGTACATCCCAATGGGCAGCACCGGTCACGGCGGTGAAGGCCGACGGCGCGGTAATCAGTTCGGCCCCCGCGGCACGCAATTCGCTGTACAGCTCGGGAAAGCGCAGGTCGTAGCACACCGTCAGGCCGACCCGGCCTACCGGGGTGTCGGCGACGACCACCGCACCGCCATGAGCATAGTCATCAGATTCGCGGTAACGGCCACGGGCATCGGCCACATCCACGTCGAACAAGTGCAACTTGTCATAGCGCGCCGCGATGGCACCCTGTTCGTCGATCAACAACGAACAGGCGTTGGCCTTGCTCTCGGGCTGCCCTTCGGGCGGTAGCGGCAACGTGCCAGCGACTATCCATACGTTGAGGTCGCGGGCGGCTTGTTTCAACCACGGCAGGATAGGGCCTTCGCCCAGCGCTTCGGCGCGACCAATAGCGGCGGTATCGCGACGGCCCATGGCGGCGAAATTTTCCGGCAGCACCGCCAGCCGCGCACCGCTGTCGGCGGCACGCTCCAGCAGGCGCCGGGCCTGCAGCAGGTTGGCCGCCACATCGCTCTGGCTGACCATTTGAATCACCGCAAAAGACATGGGGCGCTCCTTGAACGAGATGGCGCCATGCTACTGCATAGGCCCGGATCGTGGCTTTTCAAAAAGGCTTGTCGAAGGTGATCTTCGGTTCTTTCCACGGCCCCTTGACCGTGTACTGCACGCTGGCAAAACGCGCCACGCGGTCGCCGATCAATTTGTCGATGAGGAACAACGCGCCGCCAATGGCCGGCGCCCCCACGATCAATGCGGCGATGGGCAGGTTGTTGGTCACCGGCAAGGTCACCTGGAGCTTGGCATCGACGCGGTCGGCGACCATGTCCAGGGTGCCGTTGAGTTCCAGATTGCTCGACGGCCCGGTCAGCACGATGGGCTCGCGGGTCACGTAGACCCCTTCGCTCGCCACCAGCAGGCCTTTGACCCGGTCGTAGCTCAGGCCTTTGCCGAACAGGTCGGAGAAGTCCAGGCGCAAACGGCGGCCGATGGAGTTGAAATTGAGCAGGCCAAACACCCGCAGCGCCTGGGCGCCGCCTTCGACCTCGACGAACTGGCCTTTGCGCAAGGTCGCGTCGAGGCTGCCGGAATAACGCTTGAGGCCGACCCCCGCCGGCGAGCCACTCCAGCGGCCATCGACGTCCAGGTGGAAACTCTCGCTGGTCACGGTAGGCGCGAAGCCCCAGCCCTTGAGTACATCGGCGAGGTTCTTGCCACTCAGGCGCCCTTTGTACCAACTGCTGGTCGCGCCCGGCACCCCTTCCCATCCACCGGCGCCCTTCAACACCATGCCCTTGAGACCCAGGTCGAGGTTATTGAACGCCATGCCCTTGGCGGTGGGCCGCACGTTGAGCGACCAAGGACCCAGCAAGTCCTGCCCCTGGAACAGTTGATCGATGGATAAATCCAGCGCCGGGACTTTTTTCGGGTCCACCGAGGCCAGAGGGTCCGGCGCGTTCTCGTCAGCCTGGGCTGTGGGGTCGGCGGCCGGCAAACGCACGTACTGCATGTTGATCGCCATGGGCGCAGCCTTGGCATCGGGGATCGACACGCTGCCCTTGGCCTGCTGGCTGTCGATCTGCAAGGCCCAGGCCGCCGGTTTGCGCGCCAACTGCAACTTGACCTGATCCAGGCTGGTGCCAAAGCCACTGAGCTTGCCGACCTTGAAGTCCGCGCCGCTGAGCAGTTGCTTGGCGCTGCCGCCCGGGTCCTGGCCGGCATAGCGTTCCACCAGCACTTTCCAGGGTTCGATATCCAGCTGCGACAACACTCCGCGCACCCGCAGGCCCTTGGCCCCGGGCAGCAGTGCATCGCCGTCGCCGAGGAACAGTTCGCCACGGCCCTCGGCGAACTTGCCGCTTGGCGCAGCGAAAGTGAAGTTGGCCAACTCGCCGTAGTCGAACCAGTAACGCCGCTCGGCGCCCTGCAAAGTCATGCGAAACACGCTGTCGCGCCCGGTGCTGGCCGCCATGCCGAAGGGCGCCGGCAGGTCCACGGCGACGCCTTTGAGGTTGGAGTTGATGCGCAACTGGCTGTCCGGGCCATCGAGGGTCAGTTGCAGTTGGTAAGGGATATCGCCAGACACCGGCAGCGGTTGGCTGACGTTCAACCACTCGGTGAGCTTCTTGACCGTGACCTGCCCCTTGGCCACCACCCGCGTATTGAGGTTCTTGCCCTTGCCGTCGGCGAAAATCTGCGCGGTCACCGGGCGCTCGAATGCTTGGGCGCTGATGTCCTTACCGCTCAGGCCCTTGCTGCTGTCAAAACGCAGGTCGCCCTTGAGTTGGGTCAGTTCCAGGGCCGGCTCGCTGAGTTTGAGGCGGGCCTTGTCGACCTTGAAGTCCACGACGATCTTCGGTTCTTCGCCCTTGACCAGCGGGATGTCGAGTTTCAGGGCGCCACGCAGCTCCCCTTCGCCTTGCCAACCGGCAAAGGTCGAAGCGGTACCGATGGGCGCTTCCTGGAGGATTTTCAGGCCATCGCCCAGGCCACCGGCAAATTCGCCGTCGAGCAGCAAATGGCTGCTTTGCCCGGCCGGGGCATGGGGAATGCTGACGTAGATATCGCGTACCTGGGTATCGAGCAACTGGCCCTTGCTGGCCAGGATGCGCACGCCGCTGTCTTCGACGAACACATCGCCGCTGACCTTGCTGACATGGGGCCAGCCTGGCTGGAACGCCAGCTCGGCGTCATGCACCTTGAAGAACAGGCTGATGCTGCGCGCCGCGTCGATGGCGCCATGGTTCAGCGAGCCCTGGTACTGGAAGAAACCTTCGTCCACCGCGCCCTTGATGATCGCCGTGCGCAGCCATTCGTCCAGCGCCGGGCTGAGCACGGCCGGCAGGTATTTGGCGGTGTAACGGCCGTCGCCGTCCACCAGGCCCACCCGCAGGTCCATGTAGTCTTCCAGGGCTTCATCGAAATTCAGGCGGATCAGGAAGTCGCCGGCGATCTTGCCCTCTTCGCCCAGCACCTTCAGGTAAGGCGCGATCAGGGTGAAGGCGTCTTTGTCGAGCTTCCAGGTCAGCCGTGCGTTGGCTTGGATGTACTGCCAGGGTTTGGCGAAAATCGGGTCCAGGTGCAAGGAGAAATCCTTGCTGTCCATGCGCAACTCGCCCTGGCCGAGGTCGCCCGTGAGGCTGCCGCTGACGTTACGGGCCGCCGGCGCACCATGATAGGCGTTGAAACCAACCCGCTCCAGATGGGTGGCAAAACTCAGGCGCTGGTCGCCCACAGCCTGGGGCCGGTAATCGAGCAGGACATTGCGCAGTGTGCCGGTAACCTTGAGGTTGTCGATGACCACCGCGACTTTTTCCGGGATCGGCACCAGGGCGTCGAGCACCGGCGTCAGCGGGGTCAGGTCGAGGCGGTCGGCCTGTACCTGCCAACGCTCCTCGGTTTTCTCGGTGGCCGCGGTTTGCTTGAGTTGCAGGTGGGATTCCCAGCGGGTCGGCCCCAGGTTCATCGCCAGGGAGTCGACCTTCACCTCAAAGCCCTGGGCGCTGCGCTGGAACCAGGCGTTGAGGGCCAGGTTCTGGAGCGCCACGGGGCTGCGCTCGGCGTAGGCGCCTTTGACTTGCGGCGCATTGAGGCGGGCCACCGCGCTCTGCACGGTACCCTGGCTCCAGTTCAACCAGAACTCGCCTCCGGCCTTGAGCTCGGCAAACCGCCATTGCCGGGTCAGGCGCGCCGGCAGCCAGCGCGACCAATGGCTCTGCGGCAGGCTCAGGTAGACATCCGCCGCGCCTTCACGCCATTGCCCGGCACGCACCTGGGTACGCAGGTTCAGCGCCAGTGGCTGGCCATCGGGCAGGGTCAGGCGTGCATCGAGGCGCTGGCGGCTAGTGCCTGTTTTCAGGCTCAGGCCGACGTAAGTGAGGGTCAGGGGGGCTTCGGCGAACGGCTGCAAAGTGACTTGGCTGTCGAGCACCGACAGCCGCGAGATCATTTGCAGGCGATTGAACAACTGCTCCGGGTCCAGCGGTTGGTCGTCGCGCACCGGCAGGCCTTCGAGGGCCCACTTGCCGTCCTGGTCTTCCTTGAGGTTGAGCTTCAAACCATCGAGTTGCAGGTGGGCGATGCGCACTTCCCGCGCCAACAGGCTGGCCCACAGGTCGGGCACTACGCGCACCTGGTCCAGGTGCAGGGCGTTGCTGCCCTCCCCCAGCACCACGTCATGGGCTTGCAGGATCGGCGCCAGGCCACTCCAGGTGCCCTCCAGGCTGGCGATGTGCAATGGCATCGCCAACGCAGCGCGGCCCTTGGCCTCGACCTCGGCGCGGTATTCGGCCACCAGGGGAATGAGCTCGCGGCCCAGGCTGACGTAGAGCGCAACCAGCACCAACAGCAGCGCACATAGCCCCAGGCCCCAGCGGGTCAGTGCAGCGAAAAAGCGTATTAGACGCTCCATGTCGGGTGGCTCCCATGGCGGTGGTCAGGCAAAACGCTGGAGGCAGCCGCTATTGCGAAAAGTAAAGCACGCGGCTTCAGAGCAGCACCACGTCGTATTGTTCCTGGGAATACATGGTTTCGACCTGAAAACGTATGGTTCGCCCAATAAAGCCTTCCAGTTCCGCGACGTTGCCGGACTCTTCGTCCAGCAAACGGTCCACGACTTTCTGGTTGGCCAGGACGCGATAGCCTAACGCTTGATAGGCCCGGGCCTCGCGTAGGATTTCTCTGAAAATCTCATAACAAATGGTTTCCGGGGTCTTCAACTTACCGCGCCCCTGGCAACTGCTGCACGGCTCGCACAGCACCTGCTCCAGGCTTTCGCGGGTGCGTTTGCGGGTCATCTGCACCAGCCCCAGCTCGGTGATGCCGATGATGTTGGTCTTGGCGTGGTCGCGCTCCAGCTGTTTTTCCAGGGTGCGGATCACCTGGCGCTGGTGCTCTTGGTCTTCCATGTCGATGAAGTCGATGATGATGATCCCGCCCAGGTTGCGCAGGCGCAGTTGCCGGGCAATGGCGGTGGCGGCTTCCAGGTTGGTCTTGAAGATCGTCTCTTCCAGATTGCGATGGCCGACAAAGGCCCCCGTGTTGACGTCGATGGTGGTCATCGCTTCGGCCGGGTCCACCACCAGGTAGCCGCCGGACTTGAGCGGCACCTTGCGCTCCAAGGCTTTCTGGATCTCGTCTTCGACGCCATAGAGGTCGAAAATCGGCCGCTCGCCGGGGTAGTGCTCCAGGCGATCAGCGATCTCAGGCATCAATTCGGCGACGAACTGCGTGGTTTTCTGGAACGTTTCCCGCGAGTCGATGCGGATCTTCTCGATCTTCGGGCTGACCAGATCGCGCAGCGTGCGCAGGGCCAGGCCCAGGTCTTCGTAGATCACATTGGGTGCGCCGCTGGTCTTGATCTGCGCGTCGATCTGGTCCCACAGGCGCCGCAAGTAGCGGATGTCCATGAGGATTTCTTCGGCGCCGGCACCCTCGGCGGCAGTGCGCAGGATAAAACCGCCCGCTTCCTTGATGCCTTCCTGGGCCACGCAATCGCTGACCACTTGCTTGAGGCGCTCGCGCTCGGCTTCGTCTTCGATCTTCAGGGAAATGCCGACGTGGGCGGTGCGCGGCATGTACACCAGGTAGCGGGACGGGATCGACAGTTGGGTCGTCAACCGGGCGCCCTTGGAGCCGATCGGGTCCTTGGTGACCTGCACCACCAGGCTCTGCCCCTCATGGACCAGGGCGCTGATGCTCTCCACTGCCGGGCCTTCGCGCATGGAAATTTCCGAGGCGTGAATGAACGCGGCGCGGTCCAGGCCGATGTCCACGAACGCTGCCTGCATGCCCGGCAGGACCCTGACCACTTTGCCTTTATAGATGTTGCCGACGATCCCACGCTTTTGTGTGCGTTCGACGTGAACTTCTTGCAGGACACCGTTTTCAACCACCGCCACGCGCGATTCCATCGGCGTGATGTTGATTAGAATCTCTTCGCTCATGGCAGGATCTCGTTCAGGCATGTTCACGATAATGGCCGTATCAGTCTGGGACGGCGCTTAGCGCACTGTAAGGTTTTGCCAACAGGGTATGCCGAATTGGCCGAGCAGCTCGTAGGTTTCGCACAAGGGCAGGCCCACAACCGCAGAATAGCTGCCGCTGACCCCCGCCACGAACACCGCGCCTAACCCTTGAATCCCATAGCCACCGGCCTTATCGCACGGTTCGCCGCTGGCCCAGTAGGCCGCTGCCTCGGCCTCGCCAATGGGGCGAAAGCGCACCAGGCTGCGCACCACACGCGCATCGCAGCGGCCACCATCCTCGACGGCCACTGCGGTGAGAACTTCATGCTCGCGCCCGGACAACGCCATTAGCATGGCCCGCGCATCGAGTTCGTCCGCAGGTTTGCCCAGAATCCGCCCATCGAGCACCACCGCTGTGTCAGCTCCCAGCACGCAGAAGTCGCCCTCGCCCACAGCGCCGCGACCGGCCCGGGCCTTGCCGCGCGCCAAGCGCTCGACATAGGCCGCAGGGGGTTCGTCTGCCAGGGGAGTTTCATCGATATCGGCGCCGATGACGCGGAATGCCACGCCGATCTGCGTCAGTAATTCGCGCCGACGCGGGGAGCCAGAGGCCAGATAAAGCGGTTTCATCAAGACATCTCCCTAACGAGGTGCGGGCAAATGCCTGACCGAATCAATTGATTTTGTAGCGTCGGCTCAAGCCCCGCAGGCCGAAGCTGATCCAGGGCCAGAGCAAGGCACTGACCAAGGCCGGAAGCACCAGCGCCAATGTCGGCTGGCGGTTGCCGGTCAAGGCACTGAGCCACAGTTGCACCAGTTGCGCCAGACCGAAGATCACCAGGATCACCAGGCTCTGCTGCCACATCGGGAACATGCGCAGCCGCTGTTGCAGCGACAGCACCAAGAACGTAATCAGGGTCAGGATCAGGGCGTTCTGCCCCAGCAGGGTGCCGTACAGCACATCTTCGGTCAGCCCCAGGCAAAACGCGGTGACCATGCCGACCTTGTGGGGCAGCGCCAGCGACCAGAACGCCAGGAGCAGCGCCAGCCACAGTGGACGCAGGATTTCCATGAATTGGGGCAGCGGCGAAATGCTGAGCAGTAGACCGATAGCGAAGGTCAGCCAGACCATCCAACCATTGCGCAAATGTGTACCTGCCATTTATTGCCTCTGCCCTGTGGGGGCCGTCGGGGCCGCGGTAGGTGGCTTGGCGGCAGCAGGCGTGGCCGGCTTGACCGCGTGTGCGGGTGATGGAGCGGTGGTCGCGGCGGGCAGCGGGGCTGGCGCGACGAGTGCCGACGGGGCGACCGGTTTGGGCACGGTGGCCGGCACGACAGGCGCAACACCGCTTTGCTGATCCTCGGCTTCCTGCGCCTGGGCGGCGTCGTTGGCGCGCTCCTCGGCAGTGCGGTTGTCACTGAACACCAGCAGCAGGTAACGGCTGCGGTTGAGTGCTGCCGTCGGCACGGCGCGGACAATGGCGAAAGGCTGACCGGAGTCGTGGATGACTTCCTTGACCGTCGCCACCGGATAACCTGCCGGGAACCGCTGGCCGAGGCCGGAGCTGACCAACAGGTCGCCTTCCTTGATGTCGGCGGTGTCGGCCACATGGCGCAACTCCAGGCGTTCCGGGTTGCCGGTACCGCTGGCAATCGCCCGCAGGCCATTGCGGTTGACCTGCACGGGAATGCTGTGGGTGGTATCGGTCAGCAGCAGCACGCGGGAGGTGTAGGGCATCAACTCGACCACTTGGCCCATCAGGCCACGGGCATCGAGCACCGGTTGGCCGAGGACCACGCCATCGCGCTCGCCCTTGTTGATGACGATGCGGTGGGTGAAGGGGTTGGGGTCCATGCCGATCAACTCGGCCACTTCGACCTTCTCGTTGACCAGCGCCGAGGAGTTGAGCAACTCGCGCAGACGCACGTTCTGCTCGGTGAGGGCGGCAAGTTTCTGCATGCGGCCCTGCAACAGCAGGTTCTCGGTCTTGAGTTTTTCGTTTTCGGCGACGAGTTCGGTGCGGCTGCCAAACTGGCTGGCAACGCCTTGCCATAGCCGTTGCGGCAGGTCGGTGATCCAGTAGGACTGCATCAGCACCAGCGACATTTGACTGCGCACCGGCTTGAGCACGGTGAAGCGGGCATCGACCACCATCAGGGCTACCGACAGCGCGGCCAGCACCAGCAGGCGTACGCCCAGTGAAGGGCCCTTGGCAAAAAGCGGTTTAATAGGCCGCTCCTCCCAGGCAAAGGTTCTCGTTGTTCATACGGTTTCAAACCGGCCTGGATGCAGATTGACAGAAGATAAACGCAACAGGCAGCACTGCAAAGTGCTGCCTGCGCGGTAACAGCGTAGGTGCTTCCGGCGAGATCACTCGCTGGAAAGCAGATCCATGGTGTGCTTATCCATCATCTCCAACGCCCGACCACCGCCGCGCGCCACGCAGGTCAGCGGGTCTTCGGCAACGATCACCGGCAGCCCGGTTTCCTGGGCCAGCAGCTTGTCCAGGTCACGCAGCAACGCGCCGCCACCGGTCAGCACCAGGCCACGCTCGGCGATGTCGGAAGCCAGTTCCGGCGGCGATTGCTCAAGGGCGCTTTTCACGGCCTGAACGATAGTAGCCAGGGACTCTTGCAGCGCTTCCAGCACTTCATTGGAGTTCAGGGTGAAGGCACGCGGCACGCCTTCGGCCAGGTTGCGGCCGCGCACATCGACTTCGCGCACTTCGCCGCCCGGGTAGGCAGTACCGATTTCCTGCTTGATGCGCTCGGCGGTCGATTCACCGATCAGGCTGCCGTAGTTGCGGCGCACGTAGGTGATGATCGCTTCGTCGAAACGGTCGCCGCCGACCCGTACCGATTCGGCATACACCACACCGTTGAGGGAGATCAGCGCGATTTCAGTGGTACCACCGCCGATATCGACGACCATCGACCCACGTGCCTCCTCAACCGGCAGGCCGGCACCGATGGCCGCAGCCATTGGCTCTTCGATCAGGAATACTTCGCGAGCACCGGCGCCGAGGGCCGACTCACGGATGGCACGACGCTCAACCTGGGTGGATTTGCAAGGAACGCAGATCAACACGCGCGGGCTAGGCTGCAGAAAGCTGTTTTCGTGAACTTTGTTGATGAAGTACTGGAGCATCTTCTCGCAGACGCTGAAGTCGGCGATCACGCCGTCCTTCATCGGACGAATGGCGGCAATGTTGCCAGGTGTGCGGCCCAGCATACGCTTGGCCTCGGTGCCGACGGCAACGACACTTTTCTGGTTGCCATGGGTACGAATGGCCACAACCGATGGCTCATTCAGGACGATACCGCGCTCACGCACGTAAATAAGGGTGTTGGCAGTGCCCAGGTCAATGGAAAGATCGCTGGAAAACATGCCACGCAGTTTCTTGAACATGGGAAAGGGACCCTAGGCAACGCGTGGGTAAAAAAGTGCGGCAAACTCTAACAACGACAGGGATTTTGGGCAAGGCGCCAATATGTTAAATTGACCGCTTTTCTGTGCACCAACCCGCACAATCGCGGCCATATGACCGTAGAAATGCGGTAGTGTTCCGACAATCTAACACACGGACAGCATCCGTTCTGTTTTCCACTGGAGAATCCCATGGCGCTTGAACGCTCCGACGTGGAAAAAATCGCTCATCTGGCCTGCCTTGGCCTGAATGAAGTCGATCTTCCACACATCACTTCGGCCCTGAACAGCATTCTCGGGCTGGTCGACGAAATGCAGGCTGTCGACACCGACGGCATCGAGCCACTGGCCCACCCACTGGAAGCCAGCCAACGCCTGCGTGCAGATGTCGTGACCGAGTCCAATCACCGCGAGGCCTATCAGGCCATCGCGCCAGCGGTCGAGAACGGCCTGTACCTGGTTCCGAAAGTCATCGACTAAAGGGAAAGAGCCTGCAATGCATCAATTGACTCTGGCCGAGATCGCCCGCGGTCTTGCCGACAAGAAATTCTCCTCTACCGAGCTGACCTGCGAGTTGCTGGCGCGTATCGCCAAGCTCGATCCGCAGCTCAACAGTTTCATCAGCCTCACCCAGGACTTGGCCCTGAGCCAGGCCAAGGCCGCCGACACCCGGCGCGCCAACGGTGAGAGCGGCGCCCTACTCGGCGCGCCGATCGCCCATAAAGACCTGTTCTGCACCCAGGGCATCCGCACCAGTTGCGGCTCCAAGATGCTCGACAATTTCAAGGCCCCTTACGACGCCACCGTCGTCGCCAAGCTGGCCGCGGCCGGCGCCGTAACCCTGGGCAAGACCAACATGGACGAATTCGCCATGGGGTCGGCCAACGAGTCGAGCTACTACGGCGCGGTGAAAAACCCGTGGCACCTGGAACACGTGCCCGGCGGTTCGTCCGGGGGTTCGGCCGCTGCCGTGGCGGCACACCTGTTGCCGGCCGCCACCGCCACCGACACCGGCGGCTCGATCCGCCAACCGGCGGCGTTCACCAACCTCACCGGCCTGAAACCGACCTACGGTCGCGTTTCGCGCTGGGGCATGATCGCCTACGCCTCCAGCCTCGACCAGGCCGGCCCGCTGGCCCGCACCGCGCAAGACTGCGCGATCCTGCTGCAAGGCATGGCCGGTTTCGACCCGCAGGACTCCACCAGCATCGACGAGCCCGTGCCGGACTACAGCGCCAGCCTGAACACCTCGCTCAAGGGCCTGCGCATCGGCGTACCGAAGGAATACTTCAGCGCCGGCCTCGACCCGCGTATCGCCGAGTTGGTGCACAACAGCATCAAGGAGCTGGAGAAACTCGGCGCCGTCATCAAGCACATCAGCCTGCCGAACAACCAGCACGCGATTCCTGCCTATTACGTGATCGCCCCGGCCGAAGCCTCCTCCAACTTGTCGCGCTTCGATGGCGTACGGTTCGGCTACCGCTGTGAAGACCCCAAAGACCTCACCGACCTCTACAAGCGCTCGCGCGGCGAAGGTTTCGGCGCCGAAGTGCAGCGCCGGATCATGGTCGGCGCCTACGCCCTCTCGGCCGGCTACTACGACGCCTATTACCTCAAGGCCCAGAAAATCCGGCGCCTGGTGAAAAACGACTTCATGGCAGCCTTTGCAGAAGTCGATGTCATCCTCGGCCCGACCACGCCCAACCCGGCCTGGAAACTCGGCGCCAAGAACGACGACCCGATCGCCGCGTACCTGGAAGACTTCTACACCATCACCGCCAACCTCGCGGGCCTGCCAGGCCTGTCGATGCCGGCCGGTTTCGTCGATGGCCTGCCGGTGGGCGTGCAACTGCTGGCGCCGTACTTCCAGGAGGGGCGTCTGTTGAACGTCGCCCACCAGTATCAGTTGAACACTGACTGGCACACCCGCACCCCGACAGGCTTCTGAGGAGAAACACATGCAATGGGAAGTCGTGATCGGGCTGGAGATTCATACCCAGCTCGCCACCCAATCGAAGATTTTCTCCGGTAGCGCCACCACGTTCGGCGCAGAGCCCAACACCCAGGCCAGCCTGGTAGACCTGGGCATGCCCGGCGTGCTGCCGGTGCTGAACCAGGAAGCGGTGCGCATGGCGGTGATGTTCGGCCTGGCAATTGATGCCGAGATCGGCCAGCACAACGTGTTCGCGCGCAAGAACTACTTCTACCCAGACCTGCCCAAGGGCTACCAGATCAGCCAGATGGAACTGCCGATCGTCGGCAAGGGCCACCTGGACATCGCCCTTGAAGACGGCACGGTCAAGCGCGTCGGCATCACCCGCGCACACCTGGAAGAAGACGCCGGCAAGAGCCTGCACGAAGAATTCAACGGCGCCACCGGCATCGACCTGAACCGCGCCGGTACGCCGCTGCTGGAAATCGTCTCCGAGCCGGACATGCGCAGCGCCAAGGAAGCCGTCGCCTACGTCAAGGCGATCCACGCCCTGGTGCGCTACCTGGGCATTTGCGATGGCAACATGGCCGAAGGCTCGCTGCGTTGCGACTGCAACGTGTCCATCCGGCCCAAGGGCCAGGTCGAGTTCGGCACCCGCTGCGAGATCAAGAACGTCAACTCGTTCCGCTTCATCGAGAAGGCGATCAACACCGAAGTGCGTCGCCAGATCGAACTGATCGAGGACGGCGGCAAGGTGATCCAGCAAACGCGCCTGTACGACCCGAACAAAGACGAAACCCGCGCCATGCGCAGCAAGGAGGAAGCCAACGACTACCGTTACTTCCCCGACCCGGACCTGTTGCCGGTGGTCATCGAGGACTCGTTCCTGCGTGACATCCGCGCCACCCTACCGGAATTGCCGCCGCAAAAACGCGAGCGCTTCCAGGAGCAGTTCGGCCTGTCGGTCTACGACGCCAGCGTGCTGGCCACCAGCCGCGAGCAAGCGAACTACTTCGAGCAAGTGGTGAGCATCGCCGGCGACGCGAAACTGGCCGCCAACTGGGTCATGGTCGAGTTGGGCAGCCTGCTCAACAAGCAAGGCCTGGAAATCGACGAAGCGCCGGTCAGCGCCGAGCACCTGGGCGGCATGCTGCTGCGGATCAAGGACAACACCATCTCCGGCAAAATCGCCAAGACCGTGTTTGAAGCCATGGCCGCCGGCGAAGGCAGCGCGGACGAGATCATCGACAAGCGCGGCCTCAAGCAGGTGACCGACAGCGGCGCGATCAGCGCGGTGCTGGACGAAATGCTCGCGGCCAACGCCGAGCAGGTCGAGCAGTACCGCGCGGCGGACGAAGCCAAGCGCGGCAAGATGTTCGGTTTCTTCGTCGGCCAGGCCATGAAAGCCTCCAAGGGCAAGGCCAACCCGCAACAGGTCAACGAACTGCTCAAAAGCAAGCTCGAAGGCTGACCTCTGTAGGGGCCGGGTATTCCCGGCCCCTACAGCATTTGCTTGGGGGATACCTTGCATGAAGCGCCTCCTGGGCCTACTGGCCCTGTTCTCTGTCCTCGCGGGTTGCGCCAGCGGCGTGATCGACCCCGACGGCTACGATAAAACCGGCACCGCCTCCTACTACGGCGCCAAACACCACGGCAAACGCACCGCCAGTGGCGAACCCTTCGACCAGCACGCCCTGACCGCCGCCCACCGCCAGCTCCCTTTTGGCACCCGGGTCAAGGTCACCAATGTGAACAACGACAAAACCGTGGTGGTACGCATTAACGACCGCGGCCCCCATGTACGCGGGCGCCTGATCGACCTGTCCCGCGCGGCGGCGCAGCAACTGGGCATGCTGCGCAGCGGCACCGCTCGCGTGCGCGTGCAAGCCCTGAACAACTGACAGCGGAGCCCCGGCCATCCTCGGATTAAGCGCGTTACCCCTCATCAGCCTGCTGCAATTGCTCGGCGGGTTGCTGTTGCTGCTGGTCGGCGCCGAACTGCTGGTACGCGGCGCCGTGCACCTGGCCGCGCGCCTGAAGGTACGCGCCCTGATAATCGGCCTGAGCATCGTCGCCTTCGGCAGCAGCGCGCCGCAAATGGCGGTCAGCCTGCAAGCCACCCTCTCGCAGAACACCGACATCGCGGTGGGCAGCGTGATCGGCGGGAGCATTTTCAACGTGCTCGTCACTCTGGGGTTTTCCGCTCTCATCATTCCGCTGCGGGTCTCGCGGCAATTGGTGCGCCTGGAAATCCCCCTGATGATCGGCGCCAGCCTGCTGGTGTTTGCCCTGGCCTGGAATGAAGAACTGACGCCCCTCGATGGTCTCGCTTTGCTGACCGCCCTGGTGCTGTACCTGGGGTTGCTGCTGCGCCGATCACAGCACTCGACCCACCCCTACCCCACGCCCGGTGAAACCACACCCTGGTTTGGCAGTTTGCTGCTGATGTTCGGCGGGCTGCTTCTATTAGCGTGCGCCGGGCACTTGCTGTTGAACGCGGCGGTCGAGGTGGCGACCGACCTGGGCCTGTCGGAACGGGTGATCGGCCTGACCGTGGTCGCGGTCGGCACTTCGTTGCCGCAACTGGCCACCTCGCTGATTGCCGCCCTGCGCGGCCAGCGCGATATCGCAGTGGGCAACGTGATCGGCAGCAACCTGTTCAACCTGCTGGGGGTACTGGGCTTCACCGCCCTGGTGGCGCCCACGCCACTGTCAGTCTCGCCCAATGCCCTGGCTTTCGACCTGCCGGTGTTGCTGGGCGTGGCGCTGCTGTGCCTGCCGGTGTTCTATTCCGGCTACCGCATCACCCGCGCCGAAGGCCTGTTGTTTCTGTGCCTGTACCTGGCCTACGGGCTGCATGTGGTGTCGTTCACCACCGGCATGCCCCTGGCGGGCAAGCTGGAACACTTGATGCTGTTTTACGTTCTGCCGGCGCTCCTGGCGTTTTTGCTGTTCACGTCCGTGCGCGCCTGGCGCCGCCAACACCACAAGAGGGAATCGCAATGACCGAGAACAAAAAGACCGGCCTGGACATGCGCCGCCAGGTAATGGGCGACGCCTTTGTCGACCGTGCCCTGGGCAACGCCACCGAGTTCACCCAGCCACTGCAGGATTTCGTCAACGACCACGCCTGGGGCGGGGTGTGGAACCGCGAGGGCCTGCCCCTCAAGACCCGCAGCCTGATTACCCTCGCCACCCTCACTGCCCTCAAGTGCCCGCAGGAACTCAAGGGCCACGTGCGCGGGGCGCTGAACAATGGTTGCAGCGTCGAAGAAATCCGCGAAACCCTGCTGCACTGCGCGGTGTATGCCGGCGTACCAGCCTGCATCGACGCCTTTCGCGCGGCCCAGGAAGTGATCGAAGCCTACCCGAATACTTGAATCCCTGACGGGCCGGCGCCAGGCAACTTGCGCCCGCCCGCCACAACTACCGATTCATATCTGGCAAATCATTAGTCATACCCCAAGTCACCCGCAAATAGCTTACTGGCTGCCCTTAAAAGACTTGCCGGCGAATATTCTTATGACTAAAACAACGATTTGCCTGACAGCCATATCAGCGAGCACTTTCTTCAGCGCGGAAAGTTGCGTATCACCAGGCTTCCAAATGTGTTTTTAATCCAACCAGTCGAACTTCAATGAAGTATTGAGCTGCTATAAACAGGAACAATTTTCACGCCCACTGGATTGCACCCCCACGGGCACGCAACATCTGTAAGACGTGGAAAAACGCAGCTTTACCCAGCCTTACTGCCACCACCACAACCCATAGCGCGCAACAGCGGTTGACACTGCGTTTATCTGAACCGGCGGTGAAACTGACCCGGTGGTCGGCGCTTAACCCGCTCGCACGGGATTTCCGCTACCCCAGCGGTGTGCGCTATGAAGCAACGCCCAGAGACCTCAATCACAACCGCACCGCTCACGTGCGGATCGACATCCCGGCCAAGGTTGGACCACCACCTTTATCGAAGCCGAATTTGCCGATGGCTTTGTCGCCACCAGCCAGGTCAGCATGCTGCCGGATCGCTACCCCGGTGCCCTGCCACCGGTCCTGGCGCCTACCTGCGTGACCCTATCCGAACCAACAGCAAGCCACGGCTAGATCCAACCGCCCCACTGCAACAGGAAGATGCCGATGTTGGTCGTGACCGCCGCCATCAGGGTGGTGATGACGATGATCGCGGCGGCCAGTTGATGATTGCCATTGGCCGCCCGGGCCATGACAAAACTGGCGGCCGCCGTGGGGCTGGCGAAGTACAGGAACAAAATCCCCAACTCCGCGCCGCGAAACCCCCAGGCCCAGGCGCCGAGGGTAGCCAGCGCCGGCAAACCGATCATTTTCACCAGGCTGGCACTCAGGGCCAGCCGCCCGCTTTCACGCAGCGCCGCCAACGATAAGGTGCCGCCAATGCAGATCAACGCCAGGGGCAGGGTCATTTGCGCCAGGTAAGTGCCGGAGGTTTCCAGCCAGCGTGGCAAGCCGATCTGCCAGTACGCGAACGGCGCGGCCGCCAGCACCGCCAGAATCAGCGGGTTGCTCAGCACACTCTTAGCGATGCTCAAGGGGTTGGACTTGATAACCGGGCTGTACACCGCCAGCACCACGGTGGACAGGGAGTTGTAGAGCAGGATCACCAGCCCCGCGAGAATCGCCCCCAGGGAAATCCCGTAGTCGCCGTACATGCTGGCGGCCAGCGCCAGGCCGATCACCGCGTTATTGCCGCGAAAGGCGCCTTGGGTATAGATGCCTCGGTCTTGGTGCGGGCAACGCCAGATCGCCCAGGCCCAGGCCAGGGAAAAACCCACCAGGGTGGCGACGGTGAAGTAGATCAGCAGCGCCGGCTGCAACGCCGAACGCAAGTCGGCATGCAGGATGCCCATGAACAGCAGCGCCGGCATGGTGACGTTGAACACCAGGGATGACGCGGTGTGGATAAAACTGTCGTTGATCCAGCCAATACGCTTGAGCCACACCCCCAAAAACAGCATCGCGAACACCGGCGCGGTGATAGTCAGGGTTTCCAGAAAGATTGCCAGCATGGGCGGTGGACCTTGTGCCTGTCATTAGGGGGCTAATCATAGGCCAGGCCAGCGGGGTTGCGATCAGGCGATTGAGGGCACTGGCCGTATCCCACGCAAAAAAACCGATCGTCGTACAAAAACCGGTGATCGCGCAGGGTGCGCAGCCAAGTAGAGGGAGCAGCACACCTGCCCAAGCCGCCGGGCTCAGGCAGGCGCGAGGGTCAGCGGCGAACCGGGCGCTTCTGCAACTTGCGCTGCAAGGTGCGCCGGTGCATGCCCAGGGCGCGGGCAGTGGCGGAGATATTGCCTTCGTGTTCGGTCAGCACCCGCTGGATGTGCTCCCATTGCAGGCGATCCACCGACATCGGGTTTTCCGGCACCAGAGTGTCGAGGTCGGCGTGTTCGGACAGCAGGGCCGCCAGCACGTCATCGGCGTCCGCCGGTTTGCACAGGTAATTGCACGCACCGCGCTTGATAGCCTCGACGGCGGTGGCGATGCTCGAATAACCGGTGAGGATTACCACGCGCATTTCCGGGTCGATTTCCAGCAGCTTGGGCAACAGCACCAAACCGGAGTCGCCATCCATTTTCAGGTCCAGGGCCGCGTACTCCGGCACGTCCTGCTGGGCGATGGCCAGCCCTTCTTCGGCGGAACCGGCGGTGGTCACGCGAAAGCCGCGGCGGCTCATGGCGCGGGCCATGACGCGGGTAAAGGTAGCGTCGTCATCTACCAGCAACAGGTGCGGCAGTTCTTCACCTTCGACTTGGGTTTCGTCACTCATGTTCGTCTCCTCGGGCGACACGGGGCAGGCGCAGCTCGGTCAGCGTGCCACCTTCCTCATGACTGTAGAGTTTCACTGAGCCACCGGCGCGGGTCACGCTGGCCTTGCTCAAAAACAGGCCCAGGCCGAAACCTTTGCCCTTGGTGGTAAAAAATGGTTTGCCGATCTGCTCGGCAATCGCCAGCGGTACACCGGCACCGTGGTCACGAATGCTGATGGTCAGGGTTTCGCTGTCCCAGTCCAGGCGCACCTCCAGCCCTTCGGGGCAAGCGTCGGCGGCATTGTTGAGCAGGTTGAGCAGGGCTTGGGTCAGGTCCGGCGGCGGTGCCAGGCGTGGCACCGTGCCCTGGCCCACGCGCTGTAGGCGATAGCTGGCTTCGGGGCGCATCAGGTGCCAGCGGTTCAGCGCTTCGTCGAGCCAATCGGTGACGTATTGCATGTCCACCGCCAGGCGCCGATTGGCCTCGGCCGCACGCACCAGTTGCTGCAGCGTCTCTTTGCACAACTTGACCTGGTCGGACAGCACGCTCAGGTCGTCCTGCAACAGCGGGTCGTGGTGGTCCTGGCGCATTTCCTTAATCAGCACGCTCATGGTTGCCAAAGGCGTGCCCAGTTCATGGGCGGCGCCGGCAGCCTGGGTGGCCACGGCCAGCAATTGCTGATCGCGCAGGCCTTCCTCGCGGCGGATGGCGCGCAGCTCTTCCTGGCGGCGCAATTCTTCGGCCATGCGTGCGGCAAAAAAGGTAATCACCGCCGCGGCCAGGGCAAAACTGAGCCACATGCCGTAGATCTGCATGTTTTCCCGGGCGATGGGGAAGGTTTCCAGAGGATAGAAGCGCACCAGCAGCAAGGTGTAGAGCGCCAGGGCAATGCCGGAGAGGATCAGGGAGAAACGCCACGGCAAGGTGACGGCAGCGATGGTCAGCGGCACCAGGTAATAGGACACGAAAGGGTTGGTCGAGCCGCCGGAAAAATACAACAGGGCACTGTGCAGGAACAGGTCGCAGGCCAGTTGCAGCGCGTATTCCAGCTCCGTCACCGGCAACGAGGTGCGCAACCGCACCGCTGTCACCGCGCACAGCAGCATGGAACAGCCCAGGGTGATCGCCAGTTGGAACCACGGCAGCGGCAGCAGATCCAGCCAATAGGCGAGCCCCACCGAGCCGGCTTGCGCGGCCAGGACCAGAATGCGGATGAAAGTCAGGCGCCAGAGGTTCTGGCGCGTGGCGGACAAGGGTTGTGCGGCGGCGAGCATGAGCTCTCCTGATGAGCGCTCAGGGCGGATCGGCAGCAGTATAACCAAGCCACGGCCCCCACAGGCAAACTGCGGCAAACGGACACAGGCTTCCTGCAGGCGATCGGCATAGCGCTCCCGAAACAGGACGGCTATACCATCCAGCGCGGGCAAGCCCGCTTGCTACGTAGAGACAGGGCCAGTTGTATCGAAGTTGTAATTGGGTGAACCGCCCGATAGAGGCTACAGTCTGATGGTTTCACCGCAGGCCCGTTTCGCACTCCCTGCGCCCCGCATCCAAGGAGCCCCTATGCACCGTTTCAGTCGCAGCGCCGCCCTTCTCGCCCTCGGCACCGCCACCCTGGCCAGCCTGCCAGCCCTGGCCGCCGACGAGTTGCACTACAACCAGATCTCGCTGCGCGCCGAAGTCAGCCAGGAAGTGGCGCGAGACTTGATGATCGTCACCCTCTACACCGAAGAGCAGAACGCCGACCCGGCCAAGCTCGCCGCGGCCATCAGCACCACCATGAACAAGGCCCTGGGCCAGGCGCGCCAGGTCAAGGGCATCACCCTGCGCCAGGGCAGCCGCAACAGCTACCCGGTGTACGACAACAAGGGCGAGAAAATCACCGGTTGGCGTGAACGGGCCGAACTGCGCCTGGAAAGCGCCGATTTCGCCGCGCTGTCCAAGCTCACCGGCGAGTTGCTGACCGACCTGAAAATGGGCGGCATGGACTTCGCCATCGCCACCGCCACCCGCAAGACCAGCGAAGACGCCCTGCTCAAGGACGCGGTCAACGCCTTCAAGGCCCGCGCGCAACTGGCCACCGAGGCGCTAGGCGGCAAGGGCTACAAGATCGTCAACCTGAACCTCAACAGCAACGGCTACCCGCAGCCCTACCTGCGCGCACCGATGGCAATGAAGGCCGAGGCCATGGACGCAGGCGCCGTGACCCCGCAAGTCGAGGCCGGCACCAGCCAGGTGAGCATGAGCGCCGACGGTTCCATCGAAGTGTTGCTGCCTTAAAAGCCCCAAGGCCTGGCGCATCGTCCGTCAGGCCTTTCACACAGCCGCGCTGCCCTGCCTTACACTGCGCCGCTATGACCACCATCCCCCTGATCGACATCACCCCCCCCGCGGTGACCTGCTCCACCTGCGCCGCATGCTGCTGCCAACTGGAAGTGATGCTTATCACCGACACGGGCGTGCCTGAGCGTTTTATCGACACCGACGATTGGGGCGGGGAAGTGATGCTGCGCCTGGATGACGGCTGGTGCGCCGCACTGGATCGCAACAGCATGATGTGCACCATCTACGAGAAACGCCCGCTGATTTGCCGCGAGTTCGAGATGGGCGCGCCGGAATGCCTGGACGAGCGCCAGGGTATCGCCACGGTGTACCGCTGAAACCGGGCGCAGGCCCTCATGCTTGAGGGCCTGCGCCAGCGGCTTGTTTAGAGTGGCATGGTGTAGTGCAACGCGTAGCTTTCCACACCATCGTTCGGGCTGCTGATGCCCGCGTTGGAGTAGTGAGTCGCACGCACGCCCACCTCATGCCCGCCCTTGAAACGCACGCCGAAACCCAAGCGGTCCTCGAACTGGAAGGACGAGCCCAACTTGTTGGTTTCCAACTCGGTATTGGCGAATGCCGCTACGCCAATCCCTGCCTCGATGTACGGTTTGAACGAGTCACCGGCAAATTCGTACACCAGCACCGGCGAGAACGAGAGGCTGTGGTTGCTGGACGTCTCATCGCCGTCCCAGAAGGTGTAGGCGCCGCTCCAATAACCGGTCAGGCGCCCAACATCACTTTGCAGCCAGCTCTTATCCCAATCCCATTGCATCCCCAAGCGATACGTCATAGTCGAATCGCTGGTCTGCCCCACCCCAAATTCGACACCTGCTGCTTGCGCCGAAAAACTCTGCCCCAACATAGCGGCGGCAAGCGCCGCCAAACAGATCAGTCGCGTCATAAGAAACTTCCCTTTCCTAACGGTTACGGTGTTTTTTGATATTGCTCATCAGCCTAGCTATAGAAATCGCCATTTCGGCAGAAGTTCAGGCTTTTTTAGGGCTTTTACTTCATTTTCTTCTTACAGACCAAAGCTTCTCACAACGCCAGATTTATTCCACAGCAAGGGTAGGATGTTTCTCATGTGTTCTGGACTAGCGCTGGTCCAGAACTGCGTGGGCCGGGCCGGGCCCGCTGCCAGCAATTGCCGCTCGGCCAGCAAGCGCTGGAGCTGGCGGGCGACGGCGGCGCCGGTGTCGATCAGGCTGATGTCGTCGCCGAGCATCTGCTTGAGCAGGGGCTTTAGGAAGGGATAGTGGGTACAGCCAAGGATGATGGTGTCGCACCCCGCCGCCAGCAACGGGTCCAGGTAACCCTGCAAGAGCTGGCGCACCGCGGGGCTGTGCAGGTCGCCCGCTTCAATCAGTTCCACCAGGCCCGGGCAAGGCTGGGTGACCACCTGCACGTCGGTGGCGAAGCGGTCGAGCAACGCGGCGAACTTGGCGCTTTTGAGCGTACCCGTGGTCGCCAGTACCCCCACCACGCCGTTGCGCGTCGCGGCGGCGGCTGGCTTGACCGCCGGCTCCATGCCGACAATCGGCCAATCGGGATAATCACGACGCAAGTCCGCCACGCCCGCCACCGTCGCCGTGTTACAGGCCAGCACAAAGGCCTTGGCCCCTTGCTGCTGGAAGAACTGCGCCATCACCCGGCAACGCTCGCGGATGAACTCCGGGGATTTTTCGCCATAGGGAACATGGCCGCAGTCAGCGACATACAACAGCGATTCGTTGGGCAGCAGGCGATGGATTTCCTCCAGCACCGACAACCCGCCGACGCCGGAGTCGAACACGCCAATCGGCGCTTCAACCATGGGCCGCCCCGCACACGCTGCAACCGGGGTCGCGCTTGACCCGCAACTCGCGAAACCGCGTGCCCAGGGCATCGATCAACAACAGGCGGCCCACCAGCGGCTCGCCGAAACCGACCAGCAGTTTCAAGGCTTCCAGGGCTTGCAGGCTGCCCACCAAGCCCACCAACGGACCAAGCACGCCGGCCTCGCTGCAAGTGAGTTCGGCTTCGCTGCCATGACCGTAGAGGCAGTGGTAGCACGGGCTTGTCGGTTGGCGCGGGTCGAACACCGACAACTGCCCTTCCAGGCGAATCGCCGCGCCGCTGACCAAGGGTTTGCCTGCGGCCACGCACGCCGCGTTCACCGCTTCGCGGGTGGAGAAGTTGTCGGAGCAATCGAGAACCACGTCCACCCCTGCCACCGCCGTCGCCAAGCTATCGGCGTCCAGCGCCGCACGATGGGGCACCAGGCGAATCTCGGGGTTGATCGCGCCCAGGCGCCGCAGTGCCGAATCGACCTTACTCAGGCCGACACTGTCGGTGTCGTGGATGATCTGGCGTTGCAGGTTGGTCAGGTCGACGGTATCGAAATCCGCCAGGTGCAGTTCGCCCACGCCCGCCGCCGCCAGGTACAGCGCCACCGGCGCGCCGAGGCCTCCGAGGCCGACCACCAGCACGCGGCTGTTTTTCAGGCGCAATTGGCCGTCGATGTCGACGTGCTGCAACAGGATCTGCCGGCTATAGCGCAACAGCTCCTGATCGGTCAGCACGGCAGGCGCCCCAGGCTGATGCGTTCATGGCCACCCAGGTCGGTGCGGCTATGCACCTGGGTAAAGCCCCGGGTCACCAGCAAATCACGCACCGCCCCAGCCTGGTCGTAGCCGTGTTCGAGCATCAACCAACCGCCGGCCTCTAGGTGCGCGGAGGCCTGGGCGATAATCAGGCGCAAATCATCCAGGCCATCGACGCCCGCCACCAGCGCACTGGCTGGCTCGAAGCGCACGTCGCCGGCCACCAGATGGGGGTCGGTCGCCGCTATGTAGGGCGGGTTACTGATAATCAGCCCAAAACGGTGCTCGCCCAAGGCATCGAACCAATGGCTGTTCAGCACCGTGACGTTACTCAAATGCAGACGCTGGCGGTTGCGCTCGGCCAGGGCCACGGCTTCGAGGATGCGGTCCACCGCCATCACCTGCCACGCCGGGCGCTCGCTGGCCAGGGCCAGGGCAATAGCGCCGCTGCCGGTGCCCAGGTCCAGCACCTGCGCCTGGGTGGCGGGCAACAGTTCCAGCGCCGCTTCCACCAGCAACTCGGTGTCAGGGCGGGGAATCAGGGTGTGGGGCGCGACTTCCAGGTCCAGTTTCCAGAAACCCTGCTGGCCCAGGATGTAGGCCACGGGCTCGCCACTGCGCCGCCGTTGCAGGTACTGGGCGAACGTCAGCGCCGCTTCGCTGCTGACAATGCGCTCCGGCCAGGTGTGCAGGAAACTGCGGGACTTGCCCAGGGCAGCGGCCAACAGCAACTCGGCATCGAGGCGGGCGGTGGGCGAGTCGGGCAGTTCGGCCGCCCGCAGCAGGCTGGCAATAATGGTCATTTACTCACCTATCGCGGCCAATTGGTCGGCCTGGTACTCGGCCAGCAACGGCTCGATGACCGCGTCTACGCCGCCGGCGAGGATTTCGTCGAGGCTATAGAGCGTCAGGTTGACTCGGTGATCGGTGACCCGGCCCTGGGCGAAGTTGTAGGTGCGGATGCGCTCGGAGCGATCCCCCGAGCCCACCAACAACTTGCGCTCGCTGGCGATGGCGTTGGCCGCGGCGCTGGTCTGCTGGTCGTTGAGCTTGGCCGACAGCCAGGACATCGCCCGGGCGCGGTTCTTGTGCTGGGAACGTTCTTCCTGGCACTCGACCACGATGCCCGTGGGCAAGTGGGTGATGCGGATCGCCGAGTCGGTCTTGTTCACGTGCTGGCCACCGGCGCCCGAGGAGCGATAGGTATCGACGCGCAAATCGGCGGGGTTGATCTCGATGGCTTCCTGCTCATCCGGCTCGGGCAACACCGCCACGGTGCAGGCCGAGGTGTGGATACGGCCCTGGGATTCGGTAGCCGGCACCCGTTGCACGCGGTGCACGCCGGACTCGAACTTGAGCTTGCCGTAGACGTTGTCGCCTTCGACGCGGGCGATGACTTCTTTATAGCCGCCGTGCTCGCCTTCGTTTTCCGAGAGGATTTCTACCCGCCAGCCGCGGCGTTCGGCGTAGCGCGAATACATACGGAACAGGTCGCCGGCGAAAATCGCCGCCTCGTCGCCGCCGGTGCCGGCGCGCACTTCCAGGAAGACGTTGCGCCCATCGTTCGGGTCCTTGGGCAGCAGCATGCGTTGCAGGTCGCCTTCCAGTTCGATCAGCCGGTCTTTGGCTTCACGCACCTCTTCAACGGCCATTTCACGCATGTCCGGGTCGCTGTCTTTGAGCAGTGCCTGGGCACCCTCGAGATCGGCCTGAACTTTGAGCAACTGCTTATAGGTGGCGACAATCGGCTCAACTTCCGCGTACTCCTTGGAATAGGTGCGGAACTTGTTCTGATCGGAAATGACTTCGCCATCGCCAAGCAAGGCGGTCAGTTCCTCGAAACGGTCCTGGAGGATGTCCAGCTTATTGAGCAGTGACGCTTTCATTGCAGTTTTTTATCCGAAGTGCCCTCGCCGAGGGCAAAGAGTTCCTGGGCCATGGCCAGCGCATCGAGGCGGCCTTCGGCAGACAGCTTTTTGAGCTGCACGCTGGGCGCATGCAGCAATTTATTGGTCAGGCCGCGCGCCAGTTGCCCGAGCACGTCTTCGGCATTGCCGCCGTTGGCGAGCAGGCGCAAGGCTTTTTGCAGTTCTTCGTCGCGCAGGCGCTCGCTCTGCTGGCGATAGGCCTTGAGCACATCGACCGCCGCCAACTCACGCAAACGCACCATGAAATCGTCGGCGCCAATGGAGACCATCTCTTCGGCCGCCTGCGCGGCGCCTTGGCGGCTCTTGAGGTTCTCGGCCACCACTTCGTGCAGATCATCGACGCTATAGAGGTAAACGTCGTCCAACTCGCCGACTTCTGGCTCGATATCCCGGGGAACGGCGATATCAACCATAAAAATGGGTTTGTGCTTGCGCAGCTTCAAAGCGCTCTCCACCGCGCCCTTGCCCAGGATCGGCAACTGGCTGGCGGTGGAACTGATGACGATATCGCTGCGCACCAGCTCCGCCGGGATATCCGAAAGCAGCACCGCGTGGGCGCCGAACTGCTCGGCCAGAATGCTGGCGCGCTCCAGGGTGCGGTTGGCGACCACGATGCGCTTGACCCCCAACTCATGCAGATGGCGGGCGACCAGGGTGATGGTTTCGCCGGCGCCGATCAGCAAGGCCTGGCTGCGTTGCAGGTCGCTGAAAATCTGTTTGGCCAGGCTGACGGCGGCAAAGGCCACCGATACCGGGTTTTCACCGATGGCGGTGTCGGTGCGCACCTGCTTGGCGGCGTTAAATGTGGCCTGGAACAGACGCCCCAGCAGCGGGCCGACCGTGCCGGCCTCGCGGGCCACGGCATAGGCCGACTTCATCTGGCCGAGGATCTGCGGCTCGCCCAACACCAGCGAGTCGAGCCCGGACGCCACGCGCATCATGTGACGAACTGCCGCATCATCTTCGTGCACATAAGCGCTCGCCCGCAGCTCATCGAAGCTCAAATGATGGAAATCGGCCAACCAGCGCAGCACCACATCGGCGCGCAACTGATCCTGTTCTATATAAAGTTCACTGCGATTGCAGGTGGAGAGGATCGCAGCCTCACGGCTATCGGTGAGCCGGCAGAGTTGCTGCAGGGCCTCAACCAGTTGCTCCGGAGTAAAGGCCACGCGCTCGCGCACGTCTACTGACGCAGTCTTGTGGTTGATACCGAGTGCAAGGAAGGCCATTCAAGGTCGCTGATGATGTCGAGAAGCCGACAATTGTCCTACTTCGCCAGATTCAGAACAACCACTGCTGACTATTGTCCTAATCTGCGGGAGTGATAATCCCGTCCGCCGAGCCCAGGTTATGTTTGGCCCGAGGCTTGTGTCATGATGCCCCGACCGCAGGTAAGTCGTCCTCTTCCTATATGAATAGATCCTCCGCGTTGCTCCTCGCTTTTGTCTTCCTCAGCGGCTGCCAGGCCTTGGCACCCGTTTCGCCGGACGGTACGCCGCCGGTCGAGGACACCACGGCGGCCCCCGAAAAACCCATCGTCTACAGCTCGTTCAGCCAGGACACGGTGTTCAGCCTGTTGAGCGCGGAACTGGCCGGCCAGCGCAATCGCTACGACATTGCCCTGGACAACTACGTCACCCAGGCCATCAACACCCAGGACCCGGGCATTTCCGAGCGCGCCTTTCGCATCGCTGAATACCTGGGCGCCGACCAGGCGGCCCTCGACAGCGCACTGATCTGGGCCCGCAACGCCCCTGACGATCTCGAAGCGCAGCGTGCCGCCGCCATCCAATTGGCCCGCGGCGGGCGCTATGACGACGCCATGGTCTATATGGAGAAAGTGCTGCAAGGCAAGGGCGATACCCATTTCGACTTTCTCGCCCTGTCCGCCGCCGACACTGACCAGGACACCCGCAACGGCCTGATGAAGAGCTTCGACCGCTTGCTGCAAAAGCACCCCAACAACAGCCAGTTGATCTTCGGCAAGGCCTTGCTGCTGCAGCAGAACGGCGATTCCAACGGCGCGCTGACCCTTTTGGAAGACAACCCGCCGGAACCCGGCGAAGTCGCCCCGCTGCTACTGCGCGCGCGCCTGCTGCAAAGCCTCAATCGCGGCAAGGAAGCGCTGCCCCTGCTGCAAAAAAGCATCCGCCAGTACCCGGACGACAAGCGCCTACGCCTGACCTACGCGCGCATGTTGGTGGAACAGGACCGCATGGACGACGCCAAGGTCGAGTTCAGCAGCCTGGTGCAGCAATACCCGGACGACGATGAACTGCGTTACTCCCTGGCGCTGGTGTGCCTGGAAGCCAAGGCCTGGGAAGAGGCCAAGGGCTACCTGGAAGACCTGATCGCCCGGGAAAGCCATGTCGATTCGGCGCACCTGAACCTCGGCCGCATTGCCGAAGAACGCAACGACCCGCAAGGCGCCCTGATCGAGTACGCCCAGGTCGGCCCCGGCAACGACTACCTGCCAGCCCAATTGCGCCAAGCCGACATCCTGATGGGCAACGGTCGCACGGCTGAAGCTGAAAGCCGTCTCGCCACGGCCCGCGATGCCCAGCCTGACTACGCGATCCAACTGTACCTGGTCGAAGCCGAAACCCTGTCTGCCAACAAACAGGACGAGCGCGCCTGGAAGGTCCTGCAGCAAGCCCTGCTGCAATACCCCGACGACCTCAATCTTCTCTATACCCGCGCCATGCAGGCGGAAAAACGCAACGACCTGGCGCAGATGGAAAAAGACCTGCGCCTGATTATCAAGCGCGACCCGGACAACGCCATGGCACTGAACGCCCTGGGCTACACCTTGTCTGACCGCACGACACGCTACGCCGAAGCCAAGGCCCTGATCGAACAGGCTCACCAGTTGAATCCGGAAGACCCGGCGGTACTCGACAGCTTGGGCTGGGTGAATTACCGCTTGGGTAACCTGGATGAAGCCGAACGCCTACTGCGCCAGGCTCTGGAACGCTTCCCCGACCAGGAAGTAGCCGCCCACCTCGGTGAAGTGCTGTGGCATAACGGCAAGCAGCGTGAAGCCAAGCAAATATGGGGCAAGTTCCTCAAGGAACAGCCCGACAGCCCTACCCTGCGCAGCACCATCAAGCGCCTGACCGGTTCCGAGACTCTTTAAGACTATGTTTTTGCGCCACGTTATCGTTTTCAGCCTTATCGCCCTGCTCGCCGGTTGTGCGGGCTTGGGCCCCCGTGAATCCGTGGAGGGTCGCGGCGACCCTGCGCAATGGCGCACCCACAAACAGCAACTGAGCAGCCTCGACGGCTGGCAGATCAGCGGCAAGGTCGGCATTCGCGCCCCGAAAGACTCGGGCAGCGGCACCCTGTTTTGGCTGCAACGCCAGGATTACTACGACATCCGCCTTTCCGGGCCGCTGGGCCGCGGCGCAGCACGCCTGACCGGGCGCCCGGGGCAAGTCTCCCTCGAGGTGGCCAACCAGGGCCGCTATGAGGCACCCAACCCCGAAACGCTGCTGGAAGAACAGTTGGGCTGGAAACTGCCGGTTTCCCACCTGGTCTGGTGGGTGCGCGGCCTGCCAGCGCCCGCTTCCAAAAGCCGCTTGAGCCTGGACGCCAACAGTCGCCTGGCCACCCTCGAGCAGGATGGCTGGCAGGTCGAATACCTGGCATACACCCAGGAAGGCGCCTTCTGGCTGCCCGAACGCATCAAACTGCACGGCCCCGACCTCGACGTCACGTTAGTGATAAAGGACTGGCAGCCTCGCACACTGGGGCAATGACATGACTGCTACGCGCCTGACGCTGCCCTCGCCGGCCAAGCTCAACCTGATGCTGCACATCCTGGGTCGCCGTGAAGACGGCTACCATGAGCTGCAAACCCTGTTTCAGTTCCTCGACTATGGCGATGAAATCACCTTCGCCGTGCGCGATGACGGCGTCATTGCCCTGCACACCGAGTTCGAGGGCGTGCCCCACGACAGTAACCTGATCGTGAAAGCGGCAAAAAAACTCCAGGAACAATCCGGCTGCACCCAGGGAATCGATATCTGGATCGAAAAAATCCTGCCCATGGGTGGCGGAATAGGCGGCGGCAGCTCCAACGCCGCGACGACGCTGTTGGGCCTAAATCACCTCTGGCGACTGGGTTGGGATGAGGATCGCCTCGCCGCACTGGGCCTGACTTTGGGCGCAGACGTCCCGGTTTTCGTGCGTGGCCACGCGGCTTTCGCCGAGGGCGTGGGAGAAAAACTCACCCCCGTAGACCCCGAAGAACCCTGGTATGTCGTGCTTGTGCCGCAAGTATCTGTAAGTACAGCAGAAATTTTTTCAGATCCGCTGTTGACACGTAACTCTCCTCCCATTAAAGTGCGCCCCGTTCCCAAGGGAAACAGTCGAAATGACTGCTTACCGGTGGTAGCAAGGCGTTATCCAGATGTACGTAACGCATTGAATTTGCTAGGTAAATTTACCGAAGCAAAACTCACCGGAACTGGAAGTTGTGTGTTTGGGGGCTTCCCAAACAAAGCTGAAGCTGATAAAGTCTCGGCCCTTCTTACAGAGACCCTTACAGGGTTTGTCGCGAAAGGAAGCAACGTTTCGATGTTGCATCGCAAGCTGCAAAGTCTGCTCTAAAGGAACCGAGTACTGGGTACTCGTTGCAACAGATACAGGGGCGTCGCCAAGCGGTAAGGCAGCAGGTTTTGATCCTGCCATGCGTTGGTTCGAATCCAGCCGCCCCTGCCATTTTCCTATACTCATCCAGGTATACCCTCAGCCTTCAGGTACTGCGCGTGTCCAAGATGATGGTCTTTACGGGGAACGCTAACCCCGATCTGGCTCGGCGTGTCGTACGTCAGCTGCATATCCCACTCGGTGACATTTCTGTCGGTAAGTTTTCCGACGGCGAGATCACCGCTGAGATTAATGAAAATGTCCGCGGTAAAGACGTTTTCATCATTCAGCCGACGTGTGCTCCGACCAACGATAACCTGATGGAACTCGTCGTGATGGCTGATGCCTTCCGCCGCTCCTCAGCGACTCGAATCACTGCTGTAATTCCTTACTTTGGTTATGCCCGCCAGGATCGCCGTCCGCGTTCCGCACGTGTAGCTATCAGCGCGAAAGTCGTGGCTGACATGCTTACCGTAGTCGGCATCGATCGTGTTCTCACGGTCGATCTGCATGCTGACCAGATCCAGGGTTTCTTCGACATTCCGGTAGATAACATCTACGGCTCCCCCGTTCTGGTGGATGACATCGAAGACCAGCGCTTTGAAAACCTGATGATCGTGTCCCCGGACATTGGTGGTGTCGTGCGTGCACGGGCCGTTGCCAAATCCCTGGGCGTGGATCTCGGGATCATCGACAAACGCCGTGAGAAAGCTAATCACTCCGAAGTGATGCATATCATCGGTGATGTCGAAGGGCGTACCTGCATTCTGGTCGATGACATGGTCGATACCGCCGGCACCCTGTGCCACGCGGCCAAAGCCTTGAAAGAGCATGGCGCAGCCAAAGTCTTTGCCTACTGCACACACCCTGTGCTGTCGGGTCGGGCAATCGAGAACATCGAAAATTCCATGCTGGACGAGCTAGTGGTGACCAACACCATCCCGCTGTCCGCAGCAGCACAAGCCTGCTCGCGTATCCGCCAACTGGATATCGCGCCGGTAGTTGCCGAGGCGGTTCGCCGCATCAGCAATGAAGAATCGATCAGCGCGATGTTCCGCTAAGGGCCCTGCCCTCACGCGATCATCTCGATGACGAAAAGCGCCCCGCCCCGGCATTCCTGTCGGGGCGGGGCTTTTTTGCCCATATCGCCTTTAGCGCTGGTCGCAAACGCTGGGGCGAATGTGGTTATTTTGGAGATACAACATGAACGATTTTACTCTGAATGCTGAAGTGCGTTCCGACCTGGGGAAAGGTGCGAGCCGCCGCCTGCGTCGTCTCGCAAGCCTGGTTCCAGCTGTAGTTTACGGTGGCGAGAAAGCCCCTGAATCCATCAGCATGCTGGCCAAAGAAGTTGCCAAACTGCTCGAAAACGAAGCGGCCTACAGCCACATCATCGAGCTGAACGTTGGCGGCACCAAGCAAAACGTCATCATCAAGGCTCTGCAGCGCCACCCGGCCAAAGGCCACGTGCTGCACGCAGACTTCGTGCGCGTTGTTGCAGGTCAGAAACTGACCGCGATCGTTCCAGTTCACTTCGTTGGTGAAGCGGCTCCGATCAAGAAAGGCGGCGAAGTCTCCCACGTAGTGGCCGAGATCGAAGTTTCCTGCCTGCCAAAAGACCTGCCTGAATTCATCGAAGTCGACCTGGCTGACGCCGAAATCGGCTCGATCATTCACCTGTCCGACCTCAAAGCCCCTAAAGGCGTTGAGTTTGTTGCTCTGGCTCACGGTAACGACCTGGCTGTTGCCAACGTTCACGCTCCACGTGTTGCTCCAGAAGCTGAAGAAGGCGCTGCAGAGTAATCCACTCTGTACGCCGGAGTGACCAGGTAACATCGCGGACTGGAACGTAGCGAGAAAGCGGGCGAGAACGCGGAGTTTACATAATGGTAAATGAGCACTTGTCGTCCACTTTCGCCGCGGGTTCAACACCCGGCGATGTTATCCACCACTCCAAGGAAGGGCCCCTATCGTGACTGCCATCAAACTGATCGTTGGCCTGGGAAATCCAGGCACCGAATACGAACAGACCCGGCATAACGCAGGGGCCCTTTTTGTTGAGCGCGTCGCCCACGCCCAAGGTGCCAACCTGGTGGCCGACCGCAAGTATTTCGGCCTGACCGGACGCTTCTCGCATCAGGGTCAGGATGTTCGCCTGTTGATCCCCACCACTTACATGAACCGCAGCGGCCAAGCCGTGGCGGCGCTTGCCGGTTTCTTCCGCATCACGCCTGAAGAAATCCTGGTGGCTCACGACGAACTCGACCTGCCTCCCGGCGTTGCCAAGCTCAAGCAAGGCGGCGGGCATGGCGGGCACAACGGTTTGCGCGACATCATCGCGCAACTGGGCAATCAGAATACCTTTCACCGCTTGCGGCTTGGCATTGGCCACCCAGGCGTGGCCAGTATGGTTTCAAACTTCGTCCTGGGTCGTGCGCCACGCGCCGAACAGGAAAAACTCGATGCCAGCATCGACTTTGCCCTCGGCGTGCTGCCGGATATCCTCGCCGGGGAATGGAACCGCGCGATGAAAAATCTGCACACCCAGAAGGCCTGACTCTAACTTCTAGGGGAACACCATGGGATTCAACTGCGGCATCGTCGGCCTGCCTAACGTCGGCAAGTCCACCCTGTTCAACGCCCTGACCAAATCCGGTATCGCTGCCGAGAACTTCCCCTTCTGCACTATCGAGCCGAACACCGGCATCGTGCCGATGCCAGACCCGCGCCTGGATGCCCTGGCGGCCATCGTGATCCCCGAGCGCGTGCTGCCGACCACCATGGAGTTCGTCGATATCGCCGGCCTGGTGGCGGGCGCGTCGAAAGGTGAAGGCCTGGGCAACAAGTTTCTCGCCAACATCCGCGAGACCGATGCCATCGCCCACGTAGTCCGCTGCTTTGAAGACGAGAACGTGATCCACGTCTCCAACAGCGTTGACCCGAAACGCGACATCGAAATTATCGACCTGGAACTGATCTTCGCCGACCTCGACAGCTGCGAGAAGCAACTGCAGAAAGTGGCCCGCAATGCCAAGGGTGGCGATAAAGACGCCGTCGCGCAAAAGGCCTTGCTGGAGCAACTGATTGCCCACTTCACTCTGGGCAAACCGGCACGCAGCCTGATTAAAGGCATGGGCGCCGACGAGAAGCAGATCGTCCGCGGCTTCCACCTGCTGACCACCAAACCGGTCATGTACATCGCCAACGTGGCCGAAGACGGTTTCGAGAACAACCCGTTGCTCGACGTGGTCAAGGCCATTGCCGAGGAAGAAGGCGCCATTGTGGTACCGGTGTGCAACAAGATCGAAGCGGAAATCGCCGAGCTTGAAGACGGTGAAGAAAAAGACATGTTCCTCGAAGCCCTGGGCCTCGAAGAGCCTGGCCTGAACCGCGTGATCCGCGCCGGCTACGAAATGCTCAACCTGCAGACCTACTTCACTGCCGGCGTCAAAGAAGTTCGCGCCTGGACCGTGCGCGTCGGTGCCACCGCACCACAAGCCGCTGCCGTGATCCACACCGACTTCGAGAAAGGCTTCATCCGCGCCGAAGTGATCGCGTATGACGACTTCATCCAGTTCAAGGGTGAAGCCGGCGCGAAAGAAGCCGGGAAATGGCGCCTGGAAGGTAAGGACTACATCGTCAAGGACGGCGACGTGATGCACTTCCGTTTCAACGTGTAAGCGCCCCCGCTTTACGCGAGACACCAAAAAGCCCGGCATGCCGGGCTTTTTTGCACCTGGGCCTCGCCCCAGCCTTTAGAAGTAGGTCGTCGCCCCCGCAAAGAACGCTCGGCCAGGCACATAGAACGTCGTCGAGCCGTCGCGCAAGTCTTCGTCCAACAGGTTTTGCACGCCGCCATTCAAGGTCAGCCATTTGGTCACGGCCAAGTTCGCGGTGAGGTCGTAGGTGGTGTAGGACTTGACGAAGTCATTACCCACGCCCCGCTGCTTGCCCACATGCTGGGCCGAAAATTCCGTATTGAGACGGTCGTTGACTTGCCAGTTGATGGCGCTGAAGGCCGACAGCTTGGGCGCGCTTATCAGGTCTTCGCCGGTGGACAGGTTTTTGCTCTCCAGCATGTAGGTGGCATTGGTGCGCCAGTCCAGCGAATCGCTCAACGGCACGCGAACCGAGCCTTCCCAGCCACGGGTGCGCGCCTCTTCAACGTTTTCCAGCATGGTCCACCAGCGGCCCTCATAGAAGCCCAGTGGCGCGTACTCGATCTTGTCCTCGAAGTCGGTGTGGAAGTAGGTCAGGCCCGCCTCCCAGCCGTCGCGGTCGAAGGACACGCCAATTTCCTTGTTCACGCTGGTTTCCGGCGTCAGGTTCGGGTTGCCGGCCATCCAGCAACTGCCGGTGGTGTAGCCCAAAGGCTTGAGCGAGCCGCAACCGCGCCCGCCCGACTCGGTGGCCGCCCCGGCGCTGCCTTCTTTCAGGCTAGGCGCGCGAAAGCCCTTGGACACACCGCCACGCACGGTCCAATCCGGGTGCGGATGGTAAACCAGGTACGCCCGCGGGCTATTGTGGTTGCCGTACTCTTCGCTGTGGTCGAAGCGGTTGCCCAGGGTCAGGGCCAGGTTGTCGAGCAGGAACAACTCATCTTCGATAAACGCCGCCGAATAATCGCTCTTGAGCGTGGAGCCGGCCACGGCAGCGCCTTGGTAGTCCACGGGCACGGTGCCGAGGGTGTCAGTGTTGGTCAGTTCTTCGCGCTTCCACTGCCCGCCTACGGTCAGGCGCTGATTGAGGACGAACTCGAACGGGATATTGAGGTTGCCTTCAACGATTTTCTCTTCGGCGCTGGCCTTACCCCAGTCGATGTCGTTCTTGAACTTGTTGAGGTACATGTCCACTTTCGACGTACCAAAACTCCAATCCCCGGTGTGGGAAAGGGTGTAGCTGTCGCGGATCAGGCGCCCGGCGCCAAACTGGCCAGCGACCGTTTCATTCCATTCCCCGAACGTTTTCTTACTCCCCCAGGAACGCTCCACCCCGTGCACCGCTTCAAACGACAGGCTCTGCTCGTCGTTGAGGCGCCAATCGAGCAACGCGTTGAGGCTGTGATCCTTCGAGCCGCCGGCGCCGTCGTCGTACATGAACTCGCCAGTCTTGTCGCGGCGCGCCTCCACTTCGTCGGCAGCGCGACGCGTGAGGTTGGCGCCCAGGCGCAGGCCCAGAGAGTCAGTCAATGGCCCGGACAGGTTGAGGCTGGTCTGGGTGGTCTGGCCACGGTCAGAGTCTTCGGGAATCGTAGTGTTGACGTTGGTCGAACCGCTCCAGGTCCGCGACACTTTGCGGGTGATGATGTTAATCACCCCGCCCATGGCGTCCGAGCCATAAAGCGACGACATCGGCCCGCGCACAATCTCGATGCGTTCGATCATGTTCGGCGAAATCCAGTTCAGGTCCTGGCGCGCCAGGTCGCGACGGTAGCTCAAATCGCCGGAGCCGCCGAGGCGTTTGCCATCCACCAGGATCAAGGTGTACTTGTCGTCAAGGCCCCGCAGTTTGATTTTCGATTGCTCCCCCACCGGCCCGAAACCGCCAGTCACCCCTGGAATGCGCCGCAGTAGCGTGTTGAGGTCATACACCGGTTGACGCTCGATTTCTTCGCGGGTGATGACACTGACACTGGCCGGGGCATCACGCAGGTCGGTCGCCCCGCCCGAAGCCGTCACAAACGAGGTGTCCAGCTCGGTCACTTTCGGGGTCTCGACCTCGCCAATTTCCTCTGCATGCAGCGCCGGCGCGGCAAGCAACACACCGGCGGTGAGGAAAAGAGAATTGAAAAGGCAGGGAGGTTTCTTCATTACAAACTGTCCTTGTTGCGCCGTGATGCACCGTTGCAGTGCATCGAAGGGCCGCAAGTGTAATGCAAATCAAAATCATTTATAAAAATAATTGAGTAAAACCTTACAAAAACCTGACACATCTCCTATCGCGAGCAGGTGGCGTTGAGTCAGTTTTATTGTGATAACTCTCAGGTTTTCGCCGCTTTTACCGGCAGATCGGCCGAAAAGCCGCCCACAAAAAAGCCGCGACACTGCGCGGCTTTCTCGTTACTTGGCTCGCCGTGAGGCTAACCAATCATAGGGTTTGCGCTTTTTTGGTGCGCGGCAGGAAGATCGCCAAAATCCCCAGCAGCGGCAGGAACGAGCAGAGAAAATACACGTACTCGATACCGTGAATGTCCGCCAAATGCCCCAGCAACGCCGCGCCGATGCCGCCAAAGCCGAACATCAGGCCGAAAAACACCCCGGCAATCATCCCCACATTTCCCGGCACCAGCTCTTGGGCGTAGACCACGATGGCTGAGAAGGCCGAAGCCAGGACAAAACCAATAATCACACTCAGGACGCTGGTCCAGAACAGGTCCACATGGGGCAGCAACAGGGTGAACGGCGCCGCACCGAGAATCGAGAACCAGATCACCGCCTTACGGCCGATCTTGTCGCCAATAGGCCCGCCAAAGAAGGTTCCCGCCGCCACCGCGCCGAGAAACAGGAACAGGTGCAACTGGGAACTGGCCACCGACAGGTCGAATTTCTCGATCAAATAGAAAGTGAAATAACTGGTGAAACTGGCCATGTAGAAGTATTTGGAAAACACCAGCAACCCCAATACCACCAGCGCCCACCACACCCGCCCCTTCGACAACCCATGGGTCGCGGCCTGGCCCTGCTTGAGCTTGAACAGGTTCAAGTGGCTCGCGTACCAGTGGCTGATGCGGTAAAGCACGAACAGCGCGAACACCGCGAACAAGGCAAATAGCGCCACATTGCCCTGGCCAAACGGAATGACGATCGCCGCCGCCAGCAACGGCCCAAACGCCGAGCCTGCGTTACCGCCGACCTGGAAAGTCGACTGCGCCAGCCCATACCGCCCGCCAGACGCCAGCCGCGCCACCCGCGACGCCTCCGGGTGGAAAGTGGAAGATCCAATCCCGATCAACCCCGATGCCACCAGGATCATCGCAAAACTGCCCACCTGGGACAGCATCAAAATACCAATCAGGGTACTGACCATCCCCAGCGGCAAGAGGTAAGGCTTGGGATGGCGGTCGGTGTAATAACCGACCCACGGCTGCAACAACGAGGCGGTGAGCTGGAACGTCAGGGTAATCAAGCCGACCTGGGTGAAGGTCAGGCCGTGGCTGTCCTTGAGCATCGGGTAGATCGACGGCAGCACGGACTGAATCAAGTCGTTAATCAAATGGGCCAGGGCCACGGCACCAATGATGCGCATCACCAAGGGACTGCTTTGCGGCGCAGCAGGCGCCGCGCTCGCGCTGGTTTGGGGGTTACTGATAGCCATGAGCGGTTCCGACAACAGAGGAGTGAACACTTGCGATGCGACAATGTGCCACTTTTATGTGCACACACGCCATCCCCTTAGCCTGCTAACGACTTTCACCAAGCAAAATGCCCGATCCCCGAATACGACAAATCCCCGGGTTCGCCCAAAAACCCGGGGATTTTGATAAATGGTTGATAGCGTAGATAAATTTTTAATAAAAGCGCTTGACGCTTTTACGTTACGGGCGAATAATGCGCGCCACTTGGCTACATAGCTCAGTTGGTTAGAGCATAGCATTCATAATGCTGGGGTCCGGGGTTCAAGTCCCTGTGTAGCCACCAAGTACCGGTTCGATGACATCGCAAGGTGTTCATCGAACCAACAAGAAGCCCGCCTCGTGCGGGCTTTCTTGTTTCTGCTTTGCCCCTTTTCTCTAACTTCCCCCGCCCTCCAGCAAATCCCCCAAAGCACCTGCCCATTGCGGCTCCCCGTTTGAACCCTCTAGAATAAGATCAATTCCCACTTACGAATTCATCTCATGAAACCCGCTTCGCCCACCGAAGTGCCGACGCTCGACGCCCTGTATCGCGGCTACCACGGTTGGTTGTTGAAGTGGTTGCGCCGCCGTGTGCATTGCTCCCATCAAGCGGCGGATGTGGCGCAGGACACCTTCACCCGCCTGCTCGCCGCCGGTCCTTATGTCGCGCCCGGTGAGCCGCGGGCTTACCTGGCCACTGTGGCACGGCGGTTGATGATGGACAGCGGCCGTCGGCGGCGCCTGGAAGAGGCCTATCGCGAAGAGCTTGAGCGTTGCGCCGCGTACCTTGAGCAGGCACCGTCGCCGGAGCAGATACTGCACGCCGCGCAGGTGCTGGAGGCGATTGACCGGGCGTTGTCGCAGATGAAGCCGCGCATCCGCCAGAGCTTCACCCTGCGCCACCTCGAAGGCCTGGATCAGGTGCAGATTGCCGAACGCCTCGGGGTGTCGGTGCGCACGGTGCAGCATGACTTGGTGGAAGCCTTGCTGGCGTGCGATGCGTGCATCCAGCCATGAGCCAGCCTTTGTCGCCCGATGTACTGCGCCAAGCCGCCGAGTGGTTGGTGCGCCTGGATCATCACGCCGATGCCGCCACCGAGCAGGCCTTTAACGCCTGGCTGGCCAGCGACCCGCGCCACCCCCAAGGCATCGCCCGCCTCCAGGGCCACCTTGCGCCGCTCACCCAGGCCCCGGCGCGGGCCGCGTTGCGCCGCACCCGGCAGCCGCGCACCAACGTCATCAAGCCGCTGGCCCTGGCCCTGCTGCTGGGCCTCGCCGCCGTGCCCGCCTACCAGTACGGCGAACGCGGCTATCTGGTGGCAGACCTGAGCACCGACCGCGGCCAATGGCGCCAGGAGTTACTGGCCGATGGCAGCGCCCTGCAACTGGAAGGCGATAGCGCCGTGGACCTGCGCCTGGACGCCGACCAACGCCGCGTGAGGTTGCTGCATGGGGAAATCCTGGTGAACGTGGCCAAGGACGCCCAGCGCCCGTTCTATGTCGACACGCCCCAAGGCAGCATCCGCGCCCTGGGCACGCGCTTTATCGTGGAACTGAGCAACGGCGCCACCCAGGTCAAGATGCTCGAATCCTCCACCCTCATCGACAGCGCCGGGCAAACCCTGACCCTGGGCCCCGGCCAGAGTGTGCGTTTCGATGCCCGTGGGCCGGGAAAGGTGGAGAACATCGACCCCGTCGCGCTGCAACAGGCCTGGAACCACCATCAATTGCTGGCCAACGACCAGCCCTTGGCCGAGGTGCTCGAACGCCTGGCCCGCCATCGCCCGGGGCTGTTGTCGTTCAACCCCCAGGCACTGCAAGGCTTGCGGGTGACGGTGCTGTTACCTGCCGACGACAGCGACCGCGCATTGCGCCTGCTGGCGCGCACCTTGCCCATTGAAGTACGCACCTACACGCCGTGGCTCACCCGGGTATCGCTGAAAAAACCCAAAGAAGAATAATTTTCAATAGCGATTGCGTGTTTGCGCTTTTGCCGCGTCCTCCCCTTGGCCAACATCCAAAGGAGCACCGACCTCATGTCCTCAACCCCTACCCGTGGCGGCCTGCTGCTGGCCAGCCGCCTGTTGCTGGGCTGCCTGCCGCTAGCGTTGCCGGCCCTTGCCTACGCGCAACAGCAAGTCCAGACCTTCGACATCGCCCCCGGCCCCCTCGGCGAAGTGCTGAGCCGCTTCACCCAGGCAGCCGGCGCGCCGATTGCCTTTGAGTCGCGGCAAGTGGCCGGGCTCACCAGCCCTGGCGTGCGCGGCAACTACAGCGTGGTTGAGGGCTTCGCCCAAGTGCTGGGCGACACCGGCCTGGTGGCCCGCGCCGGCGCCGATGGCTATGCCCTGGAAAGCCTGCCGCCCGCGGCCGGCACCCTGGCGCTGAGCGCCACCCAGGTCACCGCCAACCAGTTGGGCACCATCACCGAAGGCAGCGGCTCCTACACGCCGGGCACCATCGCCACCGCCACGCGCCTGGTACTCACGCCCCGGCAAACGCCGCAGTCCATCACCGTAGTCACGCGCCAGAACATGGACGACTTCGCCCTCACCTCCATCGACGACGTGATGCGCCACACCCCCGGCATCACCGTCTCCACCTTCGACAGCGAGCGCAACAACTACTACGCCCGCGGCTTCTCGGTGGAAAACTTCCAGTACGACGGCATCCCCACCCTGCGCAACTCGGCCTACTCCTCGGGCCAGACCCTCAGCGACATGGCCATCTACGACCGGGTAGAAATCCTCAAGGGCGCCACCGGCCTGCTGACCGGCGCCGGCGCACCGGGGGCGACCATCAACCTGATCCGCAAAAAGCCCACCCGCGAGTTCCAGGCCAGCGTCGAGCTGGGCGCCGGCAGTTGGGACAACTACCGCTCTCAGGTCGATGTCAGCGGCCCGTTGACCGAAACCGGCAACCTGCGCGGCCGCGCCGTGGCGGCGTACCAGGACAAGCACTCGTTCATGGACCGCTACGAGCGCCAGACCCAGGTCTACTTCGCCACGCTGGAAGCCGACCTCAGTGAAGACACCCTGCTGACCATCGGCGCCGACTACCAGAACAGCGACCCCACCAGCGCGGGCTGGTCCGGCAGCCGCAACCTGTTCGACCGCAAGGGCGAACGCCTGGACGTGCGCCGCTCGTACAACAACGGCGCGAAATGGAGCAAATGGGAGCAGTACACCCAAAGCGTCTTCGCCACCCTTGAACGCAGCTTCGCCAATGGTTGGGTGGTCAAGGGCCAATACACCCACCAGCTCAACGGCTATGACGCGCCCCTGGGCTCCGTGGAACTGGGCCCGGACCCAGCTACCGGCCTGTCGGCGATCTACGCCAACAAGTTCACCGGCGACACCCGCTCCGACTCCGGCGATATCTACGCCAGCGGCCCCTTCAGCCTGCTGGGCCGCGAGCATGAACTGGTGGTCGGCGCCTCCGCGTCCAATTCCCACTGGAACGGCAAGGACTACGGCAAACCCACCTACGTCAACGGCAATAAGGTGGTGGACTTCTGGCACTTCGACGGCAACTTCCCCGAGCCGAACTGGGGCAAGCCTACGCGCATCATCGATGAAACCACCCGCCAGACCGCCGGCTACACCACCGCCCGCTTCAACCTGACGGATGACTTGAACCTGTTCCTGGGCATGCGCGTGGCCAACTACTGGTTGACCGGCAGCAACGACTCCACCGAAACCGGCAAACTGGTGCCCTACACCGCACTCACCTACGACCTGAACGACAACTTCACCGCCTACGCCAGTTACACCAGCATCTTTATGCCGCAGGTCTACAACCGCGACCGCAACCAGAAACTGCTGGAACCGGACGAAGGCAAAAACTACGAAGTGGGGATTAAGGGCGAGTTCCTCGAGGGGCGCCTGAACACCAGCCTGGCCTACTTTGAAATCCACGAAACCAACCGCGCCGAACCGGATACCGAGTACAACGCGGCGCCCACCGACCCCTCGTTCGACTACGCCACCCAAGGTATGAAAGCCACCACCAAGGGCTTTGAAGCGGAGATGTCCGGCGAACTGGCGCCAGGCTGGCAGGCCCAGGCCGGCTACACCCACAAACTGATCCGCGACGAACATGGCGCGCAACTGTCCACCTGGGAGCCTCAGGACCAGGTCAGTTTCTACACCTCGTACCGCTTCAAAGGCCCACTGGATCGCCTGACCCTCGGCGGCGGCGCGCGCTGGCAGGGCGGCAATTGGCAAGAGGTGTACAACCGCCCCAAAGGCCGCAACGAAGAGTTCTCCCAGGACGCCTACTGGCTGGTGGACGTGATGGCCAAATACCAGATCAGCGACCACCTCTCCACCGCGCTGAACGTCAACAACCTGTTCGACAAGTACTACTACACCAACATCGGCTTCTATAACACGGCGTACTACGGCGACCCGCGCAACGTGATGGTCACCACCCGCTGGGACTTCTGACCCAGCCCGGCCCGCTCCCACAAGGCATTGCAGCCAAACCTGCAAGTGGGAGCGAGCCCTGCTCGCGATCAGGCCGTTACACCCCACCCATCCTCGGCGAGCAATACCGCGAAACTACCGACTCGCCTTGCTCTTATTGGCGACATCATCTTAGGAAACAGCCTATTTACTTCCTACAAACTCAGGACTCAAGGTGCGGCCTGCAACATCAATCATCAGATAGCCTTCTCACTGAGTTAGCGATAACCCCAACTCAGTGAACTTGAGTCCGGATAATAAAAATGTATACCAACGAAACTTCCCTTGAATTGCTCAGCAACCTGGACAATTCGTCCTTCACACAACAGCAACTTGCCGACCTCAACGAGCAAGCCCTGGCTATGATTAATCAACAACAGGCCTATAAAGAATCTCACCCGCCTAGTGCGATTTACCGGGTGGCAACCGAGGGTAGCCAAACCCGTAGGGGTGGCGTAGTCCAACAGGCAACGTCGCCAATGGCCTTTACCTTGGATAACGGCCAGAAAGTAAAGGCCGCGCAAAAAGGCGACCGCGTTGTGTATCCCGATGGCAGTACGGCGCAAATCGTAACGGCGGCAGGGGAACAATACAGCCACGTCGCACTGGTCGGCAGTTACCTAAGTAATGGCGATGAGATCATTAACACCCTTCAAGACCGCTGCCTAATCATTGGCCGGGTCGGCGTATCAAAGGCCGAGGATTTTCTGCCTGCCCTTGAATCGCTAAAGCATGAGGCATGAAGCACTTTCATTAATATTCAGCGCCACACAACTTGAGTTAACTCGAGGCTGTCGATTATTAGCGCCTGAAACATATGGGCCTTGACCGAACGAATTGGGAAAAAATGAAAGAAGGTTATTTCATTGGCTTAGGCGACCACACGACTTGCGGCGGCCAAGTTCTCACCGGGGATGACAGAGTCACACTGTTTGGTCTACTCCATGCTCGCGAAGGCGATCTCGTTTCTTGTGGAAGGCACGGGGGGATTTATCAGATAGTCGGCGGCATTTCCTACATTAATAGCCATGGCAAACTTATGGCTGGCACCCTCGACAGCTACAGTAGTTGCCCCTGCCAAGCCAAACTGATTCCGTCGATATATACGGCCACCTACGAGAGCTTCGCCCCGCAGGCGAACAGAAGTTCTGCTCAACCAGCCCCCGCACCTGTAGCTGAACGCCCGGTCGTGTCGCCCCAATCCGGTTTCACCCCGGCAAATCAATCGGCTACAACGGTATTCCACCGTCTAGGGGGCCAGGAACCAGGCTTCTTTGTGGTACCCAAAAGCATGACCCGCCAAGCACTGGAGGCGTCGCTATTCCCCGTGCCCGATCCGGCGGTGATGAACAAATTTCAACTGCTCAACCCGCATCCAGGGGACGTAAAAGCAGGCTCAATGATTGTGCTCAGCGACCCGAGCAACTTTCAATGTAGCCGCGAAGAAGCGCAGTTGATGGCAGCGGCTGAACAGGTGAGCAAGACACTTGAATACGTCACACCTGAAGAGGCGGCGTTCATGCACCAGCATCGGGACGAGTTGCAGACTTTCCTGGCGCACGGTTCCACCTCGATCGGCATCGGTGAAGCGATCTTTGCCAAAAACCTGGACGGTGTGAAGGGTCTTTTAAATGAAATCGAAGCCTTGCACCAGCGCAGTTTTCAGCAGCATGGCCATCTACGCTCCGCTGAATTCTTTGCCGAGCGTAAGCGCTTATTTGTACAACTCGACACCCATCTCACGAGGCTGACCAAAAAAGGCATTGGTTTTGCCGACCACCCCAGCCTAAAGGCCGCACTGGGCATTTCCAGCCGCAGCCTTGTGCATCACTGGACCGAAGCGGGAGCCTCTGGACAGATTCCAGGTTACGCCACTCATATAGAGAAAGTTGTCAAGGCAGCCAAATACGTGAAGTACGGCGGCTGGATGGGCACGGCAATAGGTTGGGGAGCGTCCTATATGAAGGTTCAGGACGTTTGTACTGCTGGCGATAACGAGGCCTGCAAGCGTATCAAGTTTGCGGAGACTGGAAACTTCACCGGTGCATTAGCTGGGGGAGTATTAGCAGGAAAATTCTTATCAGGATCTGCCGCCGGAGCTATTTGTATTGGCCTGGGCGTTCCAACAGCAGGCTTAGGAGCTTTAGCGTGTGGCATCGTTGTTGTCGGCGTAGGCGCCACCGCTAGCGGCTATCTAGCAGGGTCTGCTGGTGAGCTGCTGGGGGATTTAATTTATGAGGCTATAGAATGACAAACGCAGAAATGGTGGTCGGCGCTTTGTGCGGCGTAGTAATACTTCTGATGTTCATATGTATCGTCGCCACTCTGCACATGGGCTACACCAAAATGGACGAGATCCTTGAGAGCCTTAAAAACAGCCCATGCATCACGGTACGTGCGCCACTGCGCTACGGCGGAGTGTGGGGGAAGCTATTTTTGGCCGGGGGCATAGCCAACATCGTCACTTTCCCTGGTTTTTACATGAGAAGAGGTGAGTTAAATGCGGATGACTTAAAACGCCTCTGCCCACAACTAAAACGCAAGATGGCTGTTATGCAGTGGGGGACGATATGGCTATTTGTGGCTATGGGAGTATTGGTGACTCTTGGAAAAACGGGGTGGCTAAAGTAAATACGTACTCTCCACTTATCCGAATATTAAAAGCCGTCAAAACTCGAGAAAACCATACTGCAACTTTCGGCCATGAGTAAGCCCAGGTTATTATTAATCAACACCAGGCCTATAAAAAACTTCACCCGCGTAGTGCAACTTACCGGGTGGCAGCCGAGGGTAGCCAAACCCGCAGGGGTGGCGTAGCCCAACAGGCAAAGTCACCGCGGGCCTTTACCTTGGATAACGGTCAGTAGGTAAATGCCGCGCAGAAAGGCGACCGTGCTCACAACTTCAGTCAACTCGGGGCTATCAATTATTAGCGCCTGAAACATATGGGCCTTGACCGAACGAATTGGGAAAAAAATGAAAGAAGGTTACTTCATTGGCTTAGGCGACCACACGACTTGCGGCGGCCAAGTTCTCACCGGGGATGACAGAGTCACACTGTTTGGTCTACTCCATGCTCGCGAAGGCGATCTCGTTTCTTGTGGAAGGCACAGGGGGATTTATCAGATAGTCGGCGGCATTTCCTATATTAATAGCCATGGCAAACTTATGGCTGGCACCCTCGACAGCTACAGTAGTTGCCCCTGCCAAGCCAAACTGATTCCGTCGATATATACGGCCACCTACGAGAGCTTCGCCCCGCAGGCGAACAGAAGTTCTGCTCAACCAGCCCCCGCACCTGTAGCTGAACGCCCGGTCGTGTCGCCCCAATCCGGTTTCACCCCGGCAAATCAATCGGCTACAACGCTATTCCACCGTCTAGGGGGCCAGGAACCTGGCTTCTTTGTGGTGCCCAAAAGCATGACCCGCCAAGCACTGGAGGCGTCGCTATTCCCCGTGCCCGATCCGGCGGTGATGAACAAATTTCAACTGCTCAACCCGCATCCAGGGGACGTAAAAGCAGGCTCAATGATTGTGCTCAGCGACCCGAGCAACTTTCAATGCAGCCGTGAAGAGGCGTTGCTGATGGACGCTGCGGCCAAGACCCATGAAGCCCTCGAACTCCTTAGTGCGGATGAGGCGGACTTTATGGCTCAGCACCGTGAAGAAATCGAGAACTTTCTGGCCAGAGGCTCGACGGTTATCGGGATCGGCGAAGTCATGTTCGCCAAGCATTTGGAGGATATTAAAACTGTTCTGCACGATATCGAGTTATTGCACCAACGCACATTCCAGGCAGATGGACATTTGCACTCGCCAGCGTTTTTTGCTGAACGTAAACGGCTGCTTGCAAAATTCAATACCCACCTCACCGCTTTAACGCGAAAGGGCATTGGCTTCCCGGATCACCCAAACTTGAAAAGCGCGTTGGGAATTTCCAGCCGGAGCCTGGTTCACCATTGGACCAAGGCCGGAGCCGCTCAACAAATACCTGGATACGCCACCCACATCGAAGGTGTTGCCAAAGCGGCCAAAGTCATCAAGTACGGCGGCTGGATAGGCACTGCCGTTGGAGGGGGAGCGTCTTATATGAACGTTCAGGATGTGTGCACGGCAGGTAATGTCGGGGCTTGCGAGCGGGTGAAGTTCACTGAGGCGGGGAGTTTTTTCGGCGGGATTGGAGGTGGGGCAACAGTAAGTGCGTTTTTGACTCCAGTTGTAGGAAGTCTTTGTGTGGGGTTGGGGGTACCAACTGGAGGTTTAGCTTTTTTAGCATGCGGTGTCGTTGCGGTCGGCGTTGGATCATATGCAGGCGGCGTGTTTGGTGAAGCTGCGGGAGAACTCATTGGCGACATCATCTACGAGAGTATCAAATGACGACTTCTGCGCTTGTTGCAGGCTATCTATGCGGCTTCGTGCTCGTTTGCATGTATATGTGGATCGCAATCGCCCTGCATATGGCCTACACCAAGATGGATACAATGCTTGAGCACCTTAAAAACAGTTCTTCGGTGATGGCTTTAGCTCCGCTCAAGCATGGTGGCCCATGGGGTAGGTTACTTTTAATTGGAGGCATTTCAGGGTTCCTTACATTCCCCAAACTGTACGCAAGGCGTGGCGGAGTTAGCCCTGAAGATTTAAAAAAATTCCCCGAGCCACTTAAGCGGCAGCTGACGATGTTGTATTGGAGCGTAATGATCTTGATAATTTCTTTGGTGCTATCTGTAACCTCGTACAAACTTATAAAGGCTTATCACTTATAGGCTTGAATAGCTTCATCGGAGCCAAACAAAATAGGAATGATTCTATTTTAAGTTTGCCGCGAAAAATCTTGCACCGTTCAAACCGGCGCCAGCATAACCCCAGGGAATCGTCGGCATGCGCAATGGTGCTTTTACGCCGCGCCAAACCCTGCTTAGCATCGCTCAGGTGTTCACCTTTCAAGGAAGACCTGCATGGCTCGCCCACCACTTCACTGCACCGCGCCCGATGCCGAACAAAAACAGATCGCCCTCTATCGCCGCGTCAACGGTTTTACCGGGCCGTTGGCGCGTACAGGCTGGCACTGGCGCACCCGCTGGATCGCCCGCGCCCTGGCGCTGTGGGTGTGGTGCAAGCACCACGGGCGCCGCCAGCAAGGCGCCCTGGCAATTGCCCGCGAATGGCAGCGGCTGTTTGGCCTGCCGCGGTTCTGGGTGATCGAGCGGGTCGAAGACGACACCGCTTACTGCGACATCCACTTCCCCTGCTCCCTGCAAGGCAGCGGCGATGTCGCGGCCTGCCACCGCTTGATGGAATACGACCGCGCCATCCTCAGGCACATCGGCGGGCAAATGGTGGTGCTGCAATCGCGGGCCGACCCCAGCGTCACCGGCGGCTGTAAGGTAGCCATCCGCAGCCTGGGCGATCGGCGCACAGACTTGATCCCCGCACGATTGCTGGACTAGGGCCGATTCCCCGCTTGCTCCGGCGCGCACCGCTCAACAAGATAAGGTCCTCGCGCACCCTGCAAGGAGCCTGTGCATGCGTCTGGAAATCAAGCACCTGCAACTGGTGCAAAGCATCTGCGCCACCCGCAACCTGACCCGGGCGGCGCAGCAGTTGTTCATCTCCCAACCGGCCCTGAGCAAACAACTGGCCGAGTTGGAGGATCGCCTGGGCTTTGCGCTGTTCCAGCGCACCCGCAAAGCGATGATCGCCACCGAGGCGGGCGCGGCGTTCAACCAACATGCCCAGCGCATCCTCGGCGATGTAGCGGTGCTCGACGACTACCTCAAGCGCTACGGCAAAGGCGACGCCGGGCGCCTGCGCCTGAGCATCGACCCCTTGCACCACGCCGATTGGCTGGCGGCGTGGCTGGCGCAGATGCGCGAGGAGTTCCCCCACCTCAACGTGCAGGTCAAGCAGGTGCCCGACCTGCTCTACAGCCTGCAACAAGGCGACAGCGACCTGGTGATCCTGGGTGAAACCAGCCCCGCAAGCGAGATCGACTTCCACGCCCTCAACGCCGATGAACTGGTGGCGATCCTGCCACCGGGGCACGCGCTCGCCCACCGCCCCTGGTTGCAGGCGCCAGACCTGGCCGGGCAGGCGTTGCTCTACCACTTCGAGCTGGAGCAGTCGTACCTGTACCGGCGCTACCTGCACCCGCAGAAGATCGAGTTGGGTTCGTTGCAGCACATCCAGGACATCCCCGCCATCATCGCCCTGGTGCGCGCCGGCATGGGCATGAGCCTGCTGCCCCGGCGCCTGCTGCGTGGCGACGAACAAGGCCTGGTGGTGCGCCCCATCGGCGAGCGGGGTTTCCCCTTCACTTGGCACGTCGCCGTGGCCCACGGCGACACCCGCCCCGCCACGCAACGGGCAGTGCATTACTTGAAAGAGCAACTGGCGGGCCATTGAGCAACCCCGTGGGAGCGGGCCCCGCCCGCGATAAGGCCAGTGCGGCCAGCAGCCATGCCGCCCCCTCCCACAGGTGCAGTGCCTCAGTTCATCGTCGAACCTACAAAAACACCGCCGCCACCAGCCCCAAAGCCCCCAGGCAGAAACCGATCAGCTCGCCGCGCCCGGGCATCTCGTGGAACATCGACCAGATCACCAGCGGCTCGAGCATCAGCAGCGAAGTGACCGACACCACCGTCACCAGCCAGATATCGCCCACCGCCCGATACCCCAGCCAATACGCCGCCATCAGGCACAACCCGGAAAAACAGGCCAGCAGCACGGGAAACGTCAACGTCTCCCACGAGGTGCTGCCCGCCTGGGCCAACCGGGCCACCGCGACCTCGCTGTAGATGATGCAAAACTCGCCCAAGACCATCAGGCCTAGAGCAGAAGCTGCGAATATTTCTTTGGACATGCGACAAACCCCTTTCGATTGAGCGCCAGTTTTTTCAGCGCCCAGGCACCCATGGCTCCGTTAACGGAGCCGCCATGGCGAAACGAAGGGGTGTGCGGTGGCTCGGTGAGGTTCAAGAACCTGAACATGTCCATTTCCTTATTGGTCAGTGCGGCCACGCCTCTCGGTGGCGCGCCAGATATACGCCATCAGGCCCCCGCGCCACCAGCGGCTTGCCAATGCTTCATTTCCTCAGCGATGAAATGGCCCACCAGGTCGCTGTAGAGTTTTTCGATGGCATCGGCGCTCAAGCCTTCGGCTTCAGCCCATTGCCGGCGTTGTAGCAGCATCGCCTGCAAGCGCTGCGGGGCGCGCACCGAGGTGGCGCTGGTCTTGAATTTCGAGGCGGCGAGCACGTATTGGAACCGCTGGCCCAGCAGGGCAATCACGGCGCGGTCCAGGGCATCGATCTCGTGGCGGATATCGTCCATGCCGGTGCATTCGTCCGGGCGTTTTTGAGCTTCCATGTGCAGCACTCCGAAAGTGGGTAGGCCGGGGATTTAAGCACATCCCAGGCCCAGGCCCGCGTTGCACCGCTGGCCCCACGCCGCTACATTGCCCCTTCGCCGCAGCCCTCTTCCCCACGCATGGAGCGCCCCGTGTCCCAAGCCTTTTTCCTGCGCCACTGGCGCCTGTCGGCCCTGACCCTGCTCGCCACGGGCGTCATCACCCTCGGCGCTTGCCACGCCCCTGCCTCCCACGATTTACCGCCGGAAGTGCCTTCGGGCTATCGCAGCGACCTGCGCTCACAGCACGCCACCAAGCACATGGCCGCAGCCGCCAACCCACTGGCCGCCGAGGCGGGGCGGCAGATGCTGCGCGAGGGCGGCTCGGCCATCGACGCCGCCATTGCCATGCAAGCGGTGCTGACCCTGGTGGAGCCGCAATCCTCCGGCATTGGCGGCGGGGCGTTGATCGTGCTGTGGGACGGCCAGCAGGTGCGCGCCTACGATGGCCGCGAAACCGCGCCGGCGGGGGCCACCGGCGAGATGTTCCTGCACGCCGACGGCAAACCCATGACCTTCGCCCAAGCCCAAATCGGCGGGCGCTCGGTGGGCACGCCCGGCGTGTTGCGGGCGCTGAAAATGGCCCACGACAAACACGGGCGCCTGCCCTGGGCGCGGCTGTTCGAACCGGCCATCGAGCTGGCCCGCAACGGCTTCGCCATTTCCCCACGGCTGCACACCCTGATCGCTAGCGACCCGCATTTGCCGGGTTCGCCGCAGATGGCGGCCTACTTCCTCAACACCGACGGCAGCCCCAAAGCCGTGGGCACGCGCCTGCAAAACCCGGCCCTGGCCAAGGTGCTGGCGCGCATCGCCAGCGAAGGCCCCGATGCCCTGTACCGCGGCGTCCTCGCGGAACAAATCGTCGACCAGGTGCAGCGCCACGCCAACCCCGGCAGCCTGTCCTTGGCCGATCTGAGCGCCTACACCGCCGTGGAGCGCACGCCCCTGTGCAGCGACTACAAACGCTGGCAGGTGTGCGGCATGCCGCCGCCGTCCGCGGGCGGCATCGCCGTGGCGCAGATCCTCGGCACCTTGCAGGCCCTGGAGCAGCGCGACCCGCGCTTGGCCCTCGCCGCCCTGGCGCCCCGTACCGCCGACACGCCGCTGGGCCTGGAACCTGCGCCCGAGGCCGTGCACCTGATCGCCGAAGCCCAGCGCCTGGCCTACGCCGACCGCGCCCAGTTCATCGCCGACAGCGACTTTGTACCCGTGCCGGTGGCCGGCCTGCTCGCCCCCGATTACCTGGCCCGGCGCGCCGCGCTGATCGGCGAGCGCAGCATGGGCACGGCCCGCCCCGGCAACCCGGTCGGGGTGCAAGTGGCCTACGCGACGGACCGCTCGCCGCTGCGCATCTCCACCTCACAAGTGGTGGCGGTGGACGACCAGGGCGGCGCGGTGTCGATGACCAGCAGCGTGGAAGCGGCGTTCGGCTCGCACCTGATGGTCGAGGGTTTTTTGCTCAACAACCAGATGACCGATTTCTCGTTCATCCCCCAGGAAAACGGCCAACCCGTGGCCAACCGCGTCGAGCCGGGTAAACGCCCGCGCTCCTCCATGGCCCCCACCCTGGTGTTCGACCGCGCCAGCGGGCAGTTCCTCGCCACCGTCGGCTCGCCGGGCGGCTCGCAAATCATCGAATACGTGACCAAGTCCCTGGTGGCGATGCTCGACTGGAACCTCGACCCGCAAACCGCCATCAACCTGCCCAACTTCGGCAGCCGCAACGGCGCCACCGAACTGGAACAGGGCCAGTTCAGCCCCGACCTGGCCAAAGCCCTCAAAGCCCGCGGCCATGAGCTCAACCTGATCGACATGACGAGCGGCACCCAAGCCATCCGGCGCGTACAAGACAACCAAGGCCGCCCCGCCCTATCCGGCGGCGCCGACCCACGGCGCGAAGGCGCGGCATTGGGGGATTGAACGGGTGTGGGAGCCCGCATCGCGAGTAGCCGACAGGGCCCCATCGCGGGCGGGCCCGCTCCCACAGTTGCACTGTGATTTCTCCTCTGGGGGAGTGAGCCTGCTCGCGATGGCAGCACTGAGTGACGGTGACAAAGGGTAGGACCGGTTTGTCGGTGATTTGGCTGGCGGCTCGCTCCTATCCCACTCAGGCCTTGGCATATCGCAAATGCACCAACGCCACTCGCTCCCCCTGTTTGTTGGCGCGTTCTTCGATGGCGTAAGGGGTGAAGCCGAGTTTGGGGTAAAGCAGCAGGCCGGCGACGTTGCTGTTGAAGCACGACAGGGTGATTTCCCGAGCCTGGTGTTTGTGCTGGGCGATGTCGATCATGTGGCGGATCAGCGCGGCGGCCACGCCAGTGCCGCGGGCCTGGGGATCGACAATGACGTTGCCGATGGTGCAGGTGCCGTGTTGTTCCCACTGATAGAAGTTGGCAAAACCCACCGCTTGCCCGGCCTGCTCGATCACAGTGGAGTCGCTGCGCTGGTCGATGGCGTCTTGCAGTTGCTCGGCAGTCAGGGGCCAGGTGGCGGCGGGGAAGAAAAAGTACAGTTCTTCCACGCTGCCGGCAAAGCTGCAAATGCGGGTTAAGTCACGGGGCTCTACCGGGCGGAAAGTGAAAGTCATCGGGGCGCTCCTTGTCATGGTGAAAGTCATCTGGCTGACCTTTCTACCCCATCACGGGCGTTGCTGACAGAGGGCGCCACGCAGGTTACCGTGGCGGGCACCGCGCAAGGAGAGTCCCCATGGCCAAGCCAACCCGCGCCCACGATTGGGTTTACCGCGCCCCTTCAAGCGGCGGCGTGGAGCGTATCGAAGCGTTTTTCGCCGGCCACGGTTTCGCGCCGCACCGCCATGACACCTACGCCATCGGCCGCACCCTCAAGGGCGTGCAGAGTTTCCAATACCGTGGCGATTGGCTTCACGGCTTGCCGGGCACCACCATGGTGCTGCACCCCGATGAACTGCACGACGGCGAGGCCGGCACCGAGGCGGGGTTCCACTACCGGATGATGTACATCGAGCCGGCGCTGATCCAGCAGATCCTTGGCGGCCAGCCCCTGCCGTTTATCCAGCAAGGCGTGTCCAGCGACCCGCGCCTGGCCGCCGCCACCGAGGCCTTGTTGCGCAGCCTGGACGATGCCCCCGACCCGTTGCAGGAACAGGACGCCCTCTACGACCTGGCCCAGGCCCTGAGCCTGGCAGGCGGCACCCGCGCCAATGAGCAGCGCTTCGATTACCTGGCAGCGCAACGGGCGCGGGAGTTTATCCACAGCGCCCTGGAGCGCACCGTGACCCTGGAAGAATTGGCCGAGCACAGTGGCCGGGACCGCTGGAGCCTGTCGCGGGATTTTCGCTTGCTGTTCGGCACCAGCCCCTATCGCTACTTGACCATGCGGCGCCTGGACCTGGTGCGGGCCTCACTGCTTCAGGGCCTGCCGTTGATCGACGCGGCGTTGAACGCCGGGTTCACCGACCAAAGCCACATGACCCGCCAATTCGGCAAGGCCTACGGCCTGTCGCCGGCGCGCTGGTTGCGCATGCAACGGCGCTGAAGGCCGCTAGCAGCGCGGCGCTCAGGTCGACAGTTGGTTGGCGAACTGGCCCACGGCGCTGACCACTTTCTGCGCGCCGTCCTGGATTTCCACGATCACCGTGCCGGCCTCAGCGGTCAGGGCCAGGCCTTGTTCGGCCTGGACGATGCCGTCGCTCATCAGCGCCACGGCGTCGCGGGCCATGTCCTGGTTTTGGCGTACCACGCCGACGATTTCCTCGGTCGCCTTGCTGGTGCGCGAGGCCAGTTGCCGCACTTCGTCGGCGACCACGGCAAAACCACGGCCCTGCTCGCCGGCACGCGCCGCTTCGATGGCGGCGTTGAGCGCCAGCAGGTTGGTCTGTTCGGCGATGCCGCTGATGGTCTTGACGATGCTACCGATCACCTGTGACTGGGCGTTAAGCGCCTCGATGCCTTCCCCGGCCTGTTGCATGTGGGTGGCCAGGTCGCGCATCACCTTCACGGCCTCGGTTACCACCGCCGTACCACGCTGGGCGCTGCTGTCGGTTTGCAAAGAGGTGCTGTAGGCGATGTTGGCGGCGTCGGCCACCGCTTGTTCCTGGTTGATCTGGTCGGTAATCACCGTGGCGAACTTGACCACTTTGTAGAGCTTGTTGTTGGCGTCCACCACCGGGTTATAGGACGCCTCCAGCCACACCACGCGGCCATGGCTGTCGATACGTTTGAAGCGCTCGGCGACGAACTCGCCGGCGTTCAGGCGTTTCCAGAAGGCCTGGTAGTCGGCGCTGTTGGCGTCTTCCGGGGTACAGAACATGCGGTGATTCTTGCCCTGGATCTGCGCCAGGGTATAGCCCATACCGCTGAGGAAGCGCTCGTTGGCCGTGAGCACGTTGCCATTGAGGTCGAACTCGATCACCGCCGTCGAACGCACCAAGGCGCCGATCAGGTTTTCGTGCTCGCGGGAGGCCTCGATGGTGCGGGTCAGGTCGCTGGAGTAGATCGAGAAATTCCGGATATCACCGCGCGAGCCGCGTACCGGCTGCATGATCGAGCGCAGCCAGGCTTCCTGGCCGTTGCCGCGCAGCAGGCGCACCGCCCCGGCAAAATGCTCGCCGCGGGTCAGGGCGTTCTTGAAGCGGCGGTGGAACTCATCGTGTTTGAGGTGGGCCGGCACGAAATCCTCGATGTGCCGTCCCAACAAATCGCTGCTCTTGTAGAACATCTCGCCCAGGAAGTTCTGGTTGACCGACTGCACGCGCCCCTCGGGGTCGAGGGTCAGGACCAGCATCTCGCTTTCCAGGCTGTCCTTGACCTGCAGGAGGCTGGAGAGTTCTTCGCGAAGAGCCGAGAGCTCCTGCTTCAAGCGTTTGTTGAACATGGGGGATGCACCGATGGGCAAGATTAAGAGCAGCATTCGCCTAGCCATCGGCCTACGGGGGATTTTCTGAAGAGCGCGTAGGGGTTGCCCTACAAAAATAAATTTACGGGCACACCGCCCAACCTGGGGAACGGGCTTGTATGGGAGCGGTCTTGACCCCCCTCGTACGCAAGCCCGGCCCCCGCCGGGCAGGAAGGAAAACTACCAAAGCGCCACATCGTACGTCAGGTACAAGCGGTAGTTATCGCGGTCACTGGCATAGGTGGAGCGGTAGGTGGCCTTGCGCAGTTCCACGCCCAGGCCTTTGAGGGCGGTGTTCTGGACCACGTATTTGAGGTGGGTGTCCGATTCCCACTCGCGGGTTTCGCGGCCCTTGAGTTCACCGTTTTCGCCCTTGTAGTAACGGGTCATAAACGTCAGGCCCGGCACCACGGCGGCGAAGTCGTAGTCGTAGCGCAGCATCCAGGTCTGTTCGCCGGCCTGGATGAACTTGCCCACGCCGGCGTTGCTGAATGAGTACACCGTCGACACGGCCGCGTAGGGCAGCGCGGTGTCGCCCCGCACTTTCTGGTAGCCCAGGCCCAGGGACTGGGCGCCCAGGCGGTAGGTGAACAGGCCACTGAACATGTCGGCATCGACCTTGCCGCTACGCGCCTCGCCGGCCTGGTCGCTGATGAAGTAACGCAGGTCGCTGGTCAGGCTACCCGCGCCCACGGGTTGCTTGTGCACCAGGCCGAGGAAGTTCTGCCGGTAGAAGTCGCGCATTTCCCCGTAATACCAGGTGCCGCTGAGGTTGGGGGTGAACTTATACACAGCCCCGGCGAAGTCGAAATCGGTGCCTTTGCCGCCGTAGCCCTGTGGGTAAATATCCACGCTGTCGGTGGAGTTGCGCTGTTTGAACTTGTCCAGGTGGCCGGCGTGCAGGTACAGGTCGGAAATGCCCTTGTACTCGATCTGCGTGCCGCGATAGGTCTGGGGCAGCAAGCGGCCATCGTTCTGCACCAGCACGGGGATTTTCGGCAGCAGGGTGCCGGTTTTCACCACGGCATCGCCAAAGCGCAGCTTGGCGGTCAGGCCCAGGCTGGAAAAACCGTCCGCCGCATGGCCGTCATCGTGCACCGGCAACAGCCCGGTGCCGGCGTGGGTAGGGCTGGAATCAAGCTTGAGCCCGGCCAGCCCCAAGGCATCCAGGCCAAAGCCCACAGTGCCTTGGGTGAAACCCGATTGCAGGTTGAGCAAAAAGCCTTGGGCCCACTCTTTGCGGTCTTCGCCACCGTCGCGGTAGCCATCGTTGAAGTAGTAGTTGCGCAGGGTCAGTCGGCCCTGGGCGTCGTCGAAGAATCCCTCGGCCAACAGGCCCGGCGAGAAGCTCGCCAACAGGCCTGCACAGGTCAGGCCGCGGGGGGTGAAAAGCTCACGCATGCTGATGTTCCTCAGTGCCGTTTTATCGGTTTTATCGGGCAGTGGCCGGCGCCGTCGTGCTGGACGCAACGCCGTGTCGGGGCGGACACTAACGGCTCGCCTTGACCTGGACAACGGTATGCGCGAAGCGCATCGGGCTATGCGCAAAACGGCTTGCGGGCACACGGACCAGAGGACAACCAGGATGAATCTCAAACAACTCGAAGCCTTCAAAGCCATCATGGCTACCGGCTCCACCATCGGTGCCGCAGCGCGCCTGGGCCTGTCCCAGTCGGCGGTCAGTCGCCTACTGACCCAGCTCGAAGAGGCCCTGGGCTTTGCCCTGTTCCTGCGCAAAAAAGGCCGGCTGATGGCCACTGCGCAAGCCGACGAACTGCTCGGCGAAGTCGCCGCCCTGGTGGACGGCATGCAGCGTGTGCAGCGCCTGGCCGACGAACTGCGCATCGGCCGCTCGCAAAAGAGCCTGCTCAAGGTTGCCGTCCCCACCAGCATGGCCCAGGAGTTGTTGCCACGCATCGTCGCCGAGTTTCTCAAGGGCCACGACGAGATCGTGGTGGAGTTGCTCACCGGCTCCTACGACATGATCGAGCGCGCCGTGCTGGACCGCTCCGCCGACCTGGGTTTCGTGCGCCTGCCCACCGAGCTGGCGGACTTCGACACCGAGCCACTGCTGCACAGCGAAGGCGTATGCGTGATGCCCGCCGACCACCCGCTGGCCCGCCACGAATGGATCGAGGCCCGCCACCTGCACGATGTACCGCTGGTGATGCTGGGCCGCCAACGGGCGGTGCGTGCCGAGTTGAACCAGGTATTCCGCGCCGCCAACCTGACGCCCCAGGTGCGGGTGGAAGTGCACTCGGTGGGCGCCGCGTGCAGCTTCGTCGCTGAAGGCCTGGGGGTGTCCATCGTCAATGGGTTGCTGGCCAGCCATTTCAGCCACTTGCCCATCGTCACCCGGCCCTTCCGCCCGGCCCTGCCCTATGCCTTCGGCCTGGCGTTTCGCCGCGACGAAGCGCGCTCGCCGGTGGTCAGTGCGTTTGCCCAGCACCTGAAACATCGCCTGGGCGATGGCACGCGCTGAGGAGGGCCCTGGAGGGGAGAACTCCCCTTGTGGGAGCCACGCTAGCGCCCACACAAAATAGCTCGGCAATGGGCCATCAACCCCCGAAAACGCATAGCCCGACCCGCTCCACGCATAACGTTGTCGGCCCCCGACGTTTGCCCTAGTGTCCGCGTCACCAAGCATCACCAGCCAAAACAATAACAGCGCATGACACCCGCCAGACGGGGCGCGAACCGGGGCCACCGCCATGACCGAACCACGTCACACCACCATCACCCAACCCGCCGCCGGGGCCTCGCCCGGCAAGCCGGATGCCATTGGGCAACGCAAGCAAATCAACCCGGCCATCATCTTGCTGAGCATCGTCCTGCTCGCAATTGCCTTCACCTACGCGGTCAATTCCGGCAAGTTCCAGCGCCAAAATGGCCTGGTGGTGCCGGGCTCCTACCAGGTGCTGGAAAAACACGATTCCCTGAGCCAGTTGTTCTCCATCGAGCCGCGCAAGGCCGGTGATGCGGCGCGCCCCGTGTCGCTGGTGGAAGGTTTCATGGCCATTCCCCAGGGCATCGAAAAACGCGCCGGGCTGATTTTCATGGTGCTGTTCATCGGCGGCATGTTCGGCGTGCTGAACAAGGCCGGGGCCATCGACGCCGGGCTGGAGCGGCTGCTGGGGATGACCCGGGGCAATATCTACGTACTGGTGCCCACCTTGATGCTGGTGTTTTCCGCCGGCAGTACCTTTATGGGGCTGGCCAAGGAATTCATCCTGATCGTGCCGCTGATGGTGGCCATGGCCAATCGCCTGGGGCTGTCGAACCTGATCGGCCTGGCCATCGTCACCATCTCGGTAAAAATCGGCTACCTGGCCTCGATCACCAACCCGGTGGCGCTGTCCGTGGCGCAACCGATGGTGGGCCTGCCGATTTTCAGCGGCATGAGCATGCGTATCGCCGCCTACGCCACCTTCTTGCTGGTGGGCATCGTGTTCGTGCTGTGGAGCATCCGCAAGCAGGGCTTCGACGCCACCGCGCAGATCAGTTTCGAGCACAAACCGTTGTCGGTACGCCACCTGCTCAACCTGTTGGTGCTGGGCAGCGGCGTCGGTTTCATGGTCTATGCCTCCAACCGCTGGGGCTGGAAATACCATGAGCTGTCGGCGTTCTACCTACTGCTCAGCGTGGTATTCAGTGTGATCGCCGGCCTGGGCGCCAGCGTCGCCGCCAGTGCCTTTGTCGATGGCATGAAAAAAGTGCTGATCGCCGGTGTGTTGATCGGTTTGGCCACTGCCGTGGAGATCATCCTCAGCACCGGCCAGGTGCTGGACACCATCGTCAACAGCCTCGCCAGCGTCGTCGCCGACCACGGCCCGATTGTCTCGGCTTATGGCATGTTCCTCGCGCAACTGGGCCTGGATGTGCTGATCCCGTCCACCTCCGGCCAGGCTGCCGTGACCATGCCGATCTTCGGGCCGCTGGGCCAGTTGTCGGGGGTCAGCCCGCAGACCACCGTCTACGCCTTCCTCCTGGGTAACGGCCTGACCAACATGATTACCCCGACCTCCAGTGGCTTGCTGGTACTGCTGGCCACCGCGCAAGTGGGCTGGGGCCAGTGGGCGCGTTACATCCTGCCGCTGTTTTTGATCTACACCGCGCTGGCCATGGTCCTGCTGGCCATCGCCGTCACCACCGGCTACTGACCTCGATTGTGTAGCAAGCGGGCGAGCCCGCTTGCTACATCCGCATATTTTTATAAGACGAGTGCCTGCAACGATGCTTATTTTGCGCAACCAAATGATCGCCATGCGCGACGGCGTCCATCTGGCCACCGACATTTACCTGCCCGACCCAAAGTCCGGGCCATGGCCGGTGGTGATCGAGCGCACCCCTTATGACAAATGCAAGCCGTCACGCTCCGAGAAGCAGCTCGACGGCCAGCACCTTTCCCGCGAGGCCATGGCCCAAGCCTTTACCGCCCAGGGTTTCGTCGCCGTGTTCCAGGATTGCCGCGGCCGCTACGCCTCTGAAGGGGTGTTCACCAAGTACACCGCCGAAGGCGAGGACGGTTTCGACACCCTCGCCTGGCTCATGGCCCAACCCTGGTGCAATGGCCGCATCGGCAGCATGGGCCTGTCCTACGCCGCCCACACCCAACTGGCCATGGCCTGCCTGCACCCGCCGGGCTTGAGCAGCATGGCCCTGGATTCCGGCGGTTTCGCCAATGCTTTCCAGTGCGGTATTCGCCAAGGCGGCGCCTTCGAACTCAAGCAAGCCACCTGGGCCTGGCGCCAGGCCAAGGAAAGCCCCGCGGCCCTGGCCGACCCGGCAATCGGGCAAGCCCTGGCCGCCGAAGATATCCATGAGTGGTTCGCGCGCATGCCCTGGCAGAGCGGGCAATCGCCACTGCGCCATGTACCGGAATACGAAGCCTACCTGCTGGATCAATGGGGCCAGGGTTGCTTCGGCGAATACTGGCAAAAACCCGGGATCTACGCCCAGGGCCACTACGCCAACCTGCCGGATATCCCGGTGCTGTTCATGTCCAGTTGGTATGACGCCTACGTCAGTTCGACCCTGGCCAACTACGCCGCTTTCCAGGCCAACACCCAGTGCGCCCAGCGGTTGGTGATGGGGCCGTGGTTGCATGGCGACCGCAACATCACCCACAGCGGCGATGTCGAGTTCGGCCCGCAAGCAGCCTTCGACGGCCAGGTCGGCGACACTTGGTTGAGCACGCGCCTGGACTGGTTCGAACGTTCTCTCAAACCTGGCGCCGAACCCGCCCCAGCGTCGGTGCAGGTGTTCATGATGGGGGGCGGCAGCGGCGCCAAGGATCACAATGGCCGCTTGCAGCACGGCGGGCGCTGGCTGCACGGCCAGCAATGGCCCCTGTCGGGCAGCGAGCCGCTGACCCTGTACCTTACCGAGCAAAAATGCCTGAGCCGCACCCCGGCCACGCAACCCGAGGCGCACCTGAGCTACCTCGCCGACCCCGCCCACCCCGTACCAACCATTGGCGGCGCGCTGACCTCCGGGGCGCCGGTGTTCGTCGGCGGTGCCTTCGACCAGCGCGAACGGGCCGACTTCTTCGGTACGCGGGGCGACAACCGGCCGCTGGCCGAGCGTGATGACGTGCTGAGCTTTCAGACGGAACCGCTGACAGAAGACCTGATCGTCGCCGGCCCCCTGCGCATCGAGTTGTGGATCGACAGCGACGCGCCCGACACCGACTTCACCGCCAAGCTGCTGGACGTCTACCCGCCCAGCGCCGATTACCCCGAAGGCTTTGCAATGAACATCACCGATGGCATCCGCCGCTGCCGCTATCGCGACTCCTGGGAAGCCCCGACCCTGCTGCCCCCCGGCGAGCGAGTCAAAGTGGTCATCGAACCCTTTGCCACCTGCAACCTGTTCCAGCGCGGCCATCGCCTGCGCCTGGACATCGCCAGCAGCAACTTCCCGCACTTCGACGTCAACCCCAACAGTGGCGAAGCCGAAGGCCAGGCCCGCCACCCGCGCGTCGCACGCAACACTTTGCACCTGGGGGCGAACAATCCCTCACGCCTTGAACTGACCGTATTGCCCCGCAGCGCCCTACCGTTGCCGCAATAAGCAGGCCCGCCCCGGGCGGCGTTTCGACGCTCGGGGCACATGCCGCAACAGTCGTCTACAACTATGTACCGCTCCTGTTCGCCCACGGCTGCGCACCCTTGAAAGCTCAATTAACGCCTCAAGGATGATGTACTTAATGAGTTGGCTCACCCCCCCGCTTCCCGAACTCTCCGCTGCCGAGCTCAAGCCCCGGCTGATGCAAATCGGCCATCAGCTCGGAGCCATCGACGCCCAAGCCCACCCGCTGGACACGCCCTCACCGGAACTCACGCGCCTGAACGCGCTCAATGAACGCCTGCGCAAGGAGAACCTGTGGATATTCCAGAACGCGCAACTCAAATACTTGTCCGTCGGCGCCCCAACGGTCACCGACGACAGCCGTCCACTGGTGCTTGAACGCAGCAAGACGGCCCTGCGCAACTACCTCGCCGAGGCCGCCGAAGCAGTGTCCGACGCGGGGCAGGCCCATGGCCAATTCGTGCTCGAGGCCCACCGCCAAGCGCTGGAGGCGGAAGCCGCGCTCAGGGTGCAGGACCTGACGCTCAGCCCCAGCGATCAACTGCTGGTCGACAACCTGCTGCGCGGCCCCCAATCGCGCCCGGGCCTGTATGCGCTGCGCTTCACCTATCAAGGCCAGGACGTCGAGTGGGCCGGGGCTTTCGTGGTCACCACCGCGACCACCGCGGTCACCACCCTGGACACCGATACCCAGGTCGGCGATGTGCTGCTGTTCACCCCGCGCCATGGCCTGGAGTCCTTCACGTCCCTCAGGCAACTGGATCGCAACCTGCGCCAACGCATGGAGCATCCGCTGTCGCGCAAGGCCTTCCTGAGCCTGCTGCCGCGCAGCTATCAAGGCCTGGACAGTGACGGTATCTGGCCCCTCGAACTGGCTCCCATCAGCGACAAACCACTGTTCGAGCACACCGAGGCAGCGCTGCGCCATAAGCAGAGTCTGGACATCGATTTCGCCTTCGCCCAGCCCAGCACCGAGCAGATCATGAGCGAGCTGGACGACGCCGTGCGGTGCGCCGAGCTGGACCTGACGTCACGCCTGCAAGCCCGGGCCCAACGCCTGCTGGAACGGCTGGTGCGCCTCTCTGCACCCGACTGGTACCGCAGCGCCAGCGAAGCACAGCGTGAGACCGTCGCACAGCGCATCCAGGCCTACAACCAGGCAAGCATGGAGGTCCTCACCGTCATGGGGCCGGCCCTGTCGCCCCAGGCCCTGGCCATCGTGCAACTGACCCAACGCCTGGAGGCCGACCTGGACATCGACAACCTCAACCCTGACGAAGTGCAGGTCAGCACCGATCGCATCATCCCCAACGCCGGCGTCTACAGCCAAACCCTGAGCCTGCCGGAACTGGCCCTGCAAGGGCTGCTCAAGGGCGATGAGCTGGAGGGTTCGGACTTCCTCACCCGCAGCCACATCACCTATGCCGGCCAACCGCTGCCCGAGGCCTACGAAGACCTGACACCCGCCTACCTGGCCGAAATGCTGCCAGCCCTGCAACCGCGCATCGATTTCGCCCCCCTGCAAATCCAGGCCCTGGCTTCGCAGACGGTGCAAAGCGCCACGGCGGCCCTGCTGGACGCGCGCCTGATGCTGCTGGCCTACACCGCGCGCCTGCAAAACCACCTCACCGAGGCCGACTACCAACTGTTCGAAGCCCTGCGCAGTGGCGCCGATGCCAGCCTCACGGCCAGCAGCGTGCTGCTCAACGCCTCGCCCCTCAAGGATATCTGGGTATTGCGCCACACCAACCCGCAAGGTGCGACCGTGCGCGTGCTGCTATGTACGCCACAAGCGCCGCGGGCCGAGCAGTTTCTGGCCTTCGACAGTGAGCGCGACTGCCAGGCGCACATCCTGGGCTGGAGCCTGGACAAGCATGCCGACCCGGACACGCCGAGCATGCACCGCTACCTGCTCGACCAGTTGCTCACCCGCGTGCGCCCGGAATGGAATGAGATGCTCAACGCCCTGTCGTTCAAGCCCGAGGTGCAGGAGTACCGCAAGGTGACCTTCACCCCGCCGGCGAGCCACGCCGACACCCTCAAGCAAATGGCCGTCGCGCAATTGGCGATGCAGGCCGACGAGTACAAGCACCGCACTCCGGATTGGCTGCGCAGCGCCTCGGCAGCGGACCGCCAGGCCCTGACCACCTACACCTGCCACGCCATCGGCGCCGAACAGACCTACACCCAAAGCCCCGGCTCCGTGGCGCAGCTGCAACCCTTCGACGATTACGTCCACGAGCGCGCAACACCCATTCTCAACCGCTTGCTGGGCAACCCGACGCCAGCGGTCGACCCCGATCACATAGGCGTGGTGACCCGCGATGCGACCTTCTCCCTCACGACTCTGTATCGCAACGGCTACGACAAGAATTTCGATTTTTTTCTGCCCGGCATCGACTACATCACTCGCTTCAAGGGCCCACCCGGCGTCGACCTGAGCCGCCTGACCCCGCAAAACGTTATCGAACCCCTGGCCGACAGTTCGTTTGCCGACGACTACATCACCCTGGTCGAAAGCCGCTTGTTCAATGTCCATGACCAACACTACGGCCTGCGCCGCAACGGTGCGTTGGTGCTCAACCAACTGCGCATGAAACAGGCCGCCCAGGCTGCCCGGATGCAGGGCGTGCTGGCCAGCAGCGACCAGGCGTGGCTGGAACGCAGCATCGATGCGATGGACAGCAACGACCCCCAGGTACGCCTCAATTACCGGATCTATGGCCTGCACATATTCGGCACGCTCATCCACGGCTGCTTTGTATTCCAACACCAGCAGAACCCACCGTTGCTCTACACCCCGGGCGCGCCGGATGGCGTGGATTTTCGCCTAGCCAAGGAGTTCAACGAACGCCTGAAGAACCTCGATGCCATGGAGTATTACTACACGCACCGGGTAGTGCCCTCCGAGCGCGGCTGGTTCGCGCCCAAACTGGCCGAGTACAAAAGCGCCATGGGGCCGCAATTACGTGGGGTCTATTCCAAGCCCCTGTTCGATGAAATCACCCGCACCACCGCACCGCTGAGCGACCTGCGCTTCCAGTTCTACGACCAGTCGGTCAACCACGTCATTGCCGAGGTCAAGCACACCACCACCAGCCAGGCGCAGCGCAACCTCAAGTTGGTGGAGTTCATGGCCGAACTGATTCTCTCGGTGGCCACCAGCCCCTTCCCGGTGCTGAGCCTGGTGGTAGGCAGCGTGCTGGCGTTCAAGGACGCCATGGTCGCGCTGTATCACTACAACCGTGGCGACTCGGCCGCGGCCCTGGGGGCCTACATCGGTGCCGTGCTCAACCTGGGCGGTGCGTTCCTCACCGACCTGCGCCCCGTGCTGGCATCCATTGGCAAGACCGGCAAGGCCGTCAGCCAGGCTCACAAGCCCTTGTTCAAGATCGCCAGCACTGGCGGCAAAGACCAGACCCGCAGCATCGTCGAGCAACTGGACCCGCCGCCCTCGGTCTTCGACAACTTGCAACCTGTGCAATATGGCGGCCGCTCACTGTGGGCACCCATCACTGCCGACAGCCTGGGGCGGCACCTGCTGCTGCGCCATGACGCGGCCAGCGGGAAAATGCTCTCCACCGGCATCCTCGCTCAACGTAACCGCACCGGGCAGTGGGTCCGCACAGGCGTCGCGGGCGGTGCGCCGCAGCCGCCGACCACGTCGCTGAGCAAATATGAATGGCCCTATGAAGCCAGGAATGACATCCGCATGGGCGCCGACAGCCGTTACACGCCTCCCGAGCAGGACTACTTGGGGTACTCCGATGCCCAGATCCACAGGATGACCTCACCCCACGTCGCCAAATACAACAGCCTGTGCCAGGCCTTGTCCCAGGACGCCGATGCCTTCTTCAAGGATCTGCCCCCCTTGGTGCCCAGGGTTGAGACCCCGGCCCCGCCGCCGAACCTGACCGCCGAGCAGATACTGCGCAGGGGGTTCGACGAGGCCCCTGAAACCGATGGCCTCGTCGTGGGCCACGCCGAGGGCGCCCTGGCCGGCATAAAATACCTGATCGACAACATGGGCGAGCTGCAAAAACTGGATGTCCGCACGCTGTACATCGACTTCCTGCTCAAGGACCTCCACGGAGAAAAGCTCAAAAGTTTCCTGAGCAAAAAAAAGTGGTCGTCAAGCACGGTCAAGGATTTCCTGCATACCCTGGACCGCAGAAATGCCATTCCCAAAGGCGCCTACACCTACCGCAAACTGCTCAAGGCGGCCCACGCCCACAAGATTCGCCTACACCCCATTGGCGTCTCCAGCGGCTATGACTTCGAGCGCGGCCTGGGTTACGTCCTGGCAGACGAGGTCAAGAACCTGCCCAATCGCCACCAGATGAAAGTCTTCTTCGCCCACAAGGCTATTGAAGCCGACCGGGCGAGCAACCCCGGCGGCCGCTGGGTGGCCCTGGTCGATCAACGCGCCATGAACAGCCATGGCGGTGTGCCCGGTATCGCCGACCTGCAAAAGAGCGCCAGCATCCGCATTGAAGACGTCGGCCTCGACGCACCCACCGGGATCTGGCCCGACAGCCCCGGCGCAATCCCACTGGACCCCCAGGCCAAGGCAGACTTCAAGCTCAGCCTGGCCACCAACCACAAGGCAGCACCACAACCCGGCCCGGCCCCACGCCCGGCCGTACCCGAAGCCGATGCCCATTTCAGCGACTTCGACCTGTCACCCCAATTCAGGGAGTTCTACACCCTGCATGCGCTCGAACCTAAAACCAGCAAAAGTTTTTTCAGCGGCATCTACAAGGAGCCAAACCAGGGGCAAGCGCTCACGGCGTTCCAACACACCCGCGAGAGACTGGCCCAAGCGGCCGATACCTTCTTCACGGACTACGCCCCGCCACCGCGCGTGGCTCTGCCGGCCGTGGACGACACGCCGCTGCCCAAAGCTTTTATCGACCGGGTGTACGACAGCGGCATCCGCGGCCTGGTGATCGCCGAAGAGCATCGGGCAACCGCCAGCAAGGCCTTGCTCATCGACCACATGAAGTACCTGGCGCGTGAAAAAGAGGTCAAGACCCTCTACCTGGAGCTGCTCACCAGCGACTTGTACCAGGCCGACCTCGATGCCCTGCACCGCAGCCGCATATTCTCCGACAACCTCAAGGCCTACCTCAGGGGGCAGGACCTCGGCCACCAGGTGGACCCCGCCAGCCGCTACAACTACACCAACCTGGTACAAACCGCCGCCAAATACGGCATCCGCGTGCGGGCCATCGACTGCCTGGCGAGCCTGCGCCTGGACAACGCCAGCAACCTGTCGCGTACCCGCCTGATGAACTACTTCGCCCACCAGACCATCGCCGCCGACCAGGCTGCAAACGGCCCGCACCCGTGGGTGGCATTAGTCGGCAGTTCCCACGCCAACCGCTTCCAGGGCAATCCCGGCCTAGCCGAGATGAACAACGCCGTCGCCCTGGAGGTGCGCAACGTTGCCGCCGGCCAGGGCCGGGCCGTGCACCCCGGGCCGCGCTACGTAGGCGAGATCGGCGTGGGCGACCGGGCATCGGTGAAAATCGATTTTCGCCTGGACGTCGACACCCCCGGCAAACGCCCTCCTGCGGCCATGCGCCCGTACGATCGCAGCAAACTGGCCAGCCCCGGCCACTACACAATCGAACAGGTCTCGGACAGTGACATTCACCTGCTACACCACTCCAAGAACGGGGATATCGTCGAAACGCCGATTCAGGCCGACGACAACGGACTGTTCTTCATCGACCGCTGGGAACTGGCCAGCCGCCGTTTCTATAGCATCAAGGAAATCGAATTCGCCCTCGCAACCCTGGTGGCCGGCATGCGCTGGGTTCCCTGACCTCAACCCTGAAGCCGCCTGACAGCGGTGACAAAAAAGGCCCCCGTTCGGTGACGAGCGGGGGCCTTTGCATTGCGCGTAAATCAACCCGGGACGTTGAACGACAGGGTCGCCACATGCACCACGGTGTCGAACTTCTGCCCCTGGACCGTGACCGCGCCGTTGACCTGGGCCACCACTTCCAGCACGTACTGGCCGGGAAACGGCGTGTCCAGGGTCACGCTGCCATCGGCGGCAGGCTTGATCGTGCGGTTCCACTGCCGGGAGGTGTAGACGTTGACCTGGGACGCCGACACCACACCGCCCTTCCAGTACAACTTGAACGTGTTGCCATTGGCGGTGGTGGGCACCAGTTCCAGGTCGTTACGGGCCTTGGTTTCGCTGCGCCCTTCCTTGGCTTCGTAGAGGGTCAGCTTGCCCGGCTCGGTTTGCTTGGCACTCACACGTAAATCCCCGGCCACGCTCTGGGCAATCGGAAAACCATCGCCACTGGCCGCCAGCGGCACACGTTTGCCCTCGCCCAACAACGCCTCGACCTGAATCAGCGTACTCAGGGCCAAGCGCTCGCTGGGCTGGAAGTTACTCAAGTACGCCTTCGCCGGTTGCCCGGCACCGCGCTCCAGCCACAGGTAGTCGGCAAACGCGGCCGGCGTGGCCAGGGTGACAGCCAGGGCAACGCTGCCCAGCCAGAAAGAGCGGCAAGAAGTGACAGGCATGCAAAGTCCTTTTTATGAAGACAAACGCGAAAACGCGTTGGATGGCGTGGGGTTCACTAGATAAGACGAATGAGCCGGCAAAAACCCGCAACCTCAATCCTGATAATTTTGCGCAACCGCGCCGCAGGCCTCGGCACAAGCGAAGACGGGCCCCACCCTTTGACCGTCCGTCGCCAGGCAAAACTTCCCTGCGCAAAAACCGTTTCAGCTCTCGCCCCAGCGGCCGATAAACCGCTGCGATACAACCTTGCTGGCACTTAAAAACAACAACCTTCCAGCCAACCGACGAAAAAAACTCAACGTGACTGGAGCACTTCAATGAATAGCTGGTTCGGCAACATCAGCGTCAACCTCAAACTGGGCCTGGGCTTCGGCCTGGTGCTGGTACTCACCAGCATCCTCGCCCTGACGGGCTGGACCAGCCTGGGCGGGTTGATCGACCGCAGCAACTGGATGAGCGACATCACCCAGCTCAACGCCGGCCTGACCAAGCTGCGCATCAGCCGCTTGCAGTACATGCTCACCAATGGCGATGAAAGCGCCGCGCAAAACGTGCAGGGCACCCTCGACGAATTCAGCGCCCAACAACAGGCCTTGCTCAAGAGTTTCAAGAGCCCGGACAACCTCAAGCTGCTGCGCGAACAAGGCACCACCATCGCCGCCTACCAGCAGTCGCTGAACAAAATGCGCAGCGCCTACCGCGACGGCAACGCGGCGCGCCAGGTCATGGGCCAGAACGCCGAAACCGCCAACAGCCTGATCGAAGCAATCAGCACCCAAGTCAAGCAAATGCCCCTGAGCGATCAACGCTTCGAGCAGTTCCAAACCATCACCCAGGCCCGCGAAGCCTTCCTGCTGGCGCGCTACGAAGTGCGCGGCTACACCGCCGACACCAAGGCCGAGACCGAGCAAAAAGCGCTCAACCAACTGAACCTGGCCATCGCCAGCCTCAAGGACCTCAACAGCCACTTCGCCGACACCCAGCAAGTGGCCCTGCAACAGCTCGAAAGCGCCCTGCTCAACTACCGCGCCGCGTTGCAGGCCTACAAAGCGGCCTACAGCCAAGCCGTGGACGCCCGCGCGGAAATGACCGTGCAAGGCGCCGACATCGTCAAGATCAGCGACCTCCTCTACCAGGTCCAGCTCGACCGTCGCGACAGCGAAAGCGCCCAGGCCCGCAGCCTGCAACTGGTCAGCACCTTGCTGGCGCTGCTGGTGGGCATCCTCGCTGCCGTACTCATCACCCGCCAGATCACCCGCCCGCTGCGCGAAACCCTGGCCGTGGTCGAGCGCATTGCCAGTGGCGACCTGAGCCACACCCTGCACGTCACCCGCCGCGATGAACTGGGCGTGCTGCAACAGGGCATCGCACGCATGGGCGTGACCCTGCGCGAACTGATTACCGGGATCCGCGACGGCGTCACCCAGATCGCCAGCGCCGCCGAAGAACTCTCGGCCGTGACCGAAGAAACCAGCGACGGCGTCAACCGCCAGAAAGTCGAAACCGACCAGGTGGCCACCGCGATGCACGAAATGACCGCCACCGTGCAGGAGGTGGCGCGCAACGCCGAGCACGCCTCCCGAGCCGCCGCCGATGCCGACAGCGAAGCCCGCGCCGGCGACAAAGTGGTGGCCCAGGCCATCGAGCAGATCGAACGCCTGGCCAGCGAAGTGGCGCGCTCCACCGAAGCCATGAGCGTGCTGCAACACGAAAGCGACAAGATCGGCAGCGTCATAGACGTCATCAAGGCCGTGGCCGAACAAACCAACCTGCTGGCTCTCAATGCCGCCATCGAAGCCGCCCGTGCCGGTGAAGCCGGGCGTGGCTTTGCGGTGGTCGCCGACGAAGTACGCGGCCTGGCCCAACGCACGCAAAAATCCACCGAAGAAATCGAAGGCCTGGTGGCCGGCCTGCAAAACGGCACCCAGCAAGTGGCCACGGTGATGAACAACAGCCGCAGCCTCACCGACAGCAGCGTCGAACTGACCCGCCGCGCCGGCACCTCGCTGGAAAACATCACCCGCACCGTGTCCAGCATCCAGTCGATGAACCAGCAGATCGCCACCGCCGCCGAACAGCAAAGCGCCGTGGCCGAAGAGATCAGCCGCAGCATCCTCAACGTGCGCGACGTGTGCGAACAAACCGCCGCCGCCAGCGACGAAACCGCCTCGGCCAGCGTCGAACTGGCGCGCCTGGGCAGCCAGTTGCAGACCATGGTCAGCCACTTCCGGGTGTGAGCAGAACCCGCCCGAGCCTCCTGCGGGAGGGGGCTCGCCCGCGAGGGCGCCGGGTCAGTTAACATTCACGCCGACTGACACTCAGCCATCGCGGGCAAGAGCCCGCGCCCACAAACGCTTGTCTGCGCCAAGGTGCCCCATGAATCGCCACCTCCTGTTCGCCCCTCTCCTGCTTCTGGGCCTGTGCGCCACCGCCCAGGCCAACCCCGACGCCGACAGCCCGGCCTACAGCCAGTGCATGAAAGCTTCCGGCGGCGTGACCGTGGAAATGCTCGACTGCCAGGCCGCAGAGATCAAACGCCAGGACACCCGCCTGAACCAGGCCTACAAAGCCGCGATGGCCGCCCTGGACGCCGACAAAAAAGCCCCGCTCAAGGACGTGCAGCGCCTGTGGCTCAAATACCGCGACGCCAACTGCGGCTTCGTTGCCAGCCTGACCGGCGGCACCATCGATGCCATCAACGCCAGTTCCTGCTTCCTGGACATGACCAAGACCCGCGCCCGGGAACTGGAAAACCTCGTCGGCCCATAACCCCAAGCGCTGTAGCACGCGGGCTTACCCGCTTGCTACAGCAGCGGTCTGCCCACTATCGCGCCCATCCCCTGTAAACTCCCGCCCCCGTTTTTGTTACCAGATAAATCACCCTGGACCTGCCCATGCTCGCCTCCCTCCAACACCACTGGTTTTCCAATGTCCGCGCCGATGTGCTGGCCGGGCTGGTGGTGGCCCTTGCCCTGATCCCCGAAGCCATCGCGTTTTCCATCATCGCCGGGGTAGACCCCAAGATCGGCCTGTACGCCTCCTTCAGCATGGCGGTGGTGATCGCCTTCACCGGCGGGCGCCCAGGGATGATCTCCGCGGCCACCGGAGCCATGGCCCTGTTGATGGTGACGCTGGTCAAAGACCACGGCCTGCAATACCTGCTGGCCGCCACGCTGTTGTGCGGCGCACTGCAAATCGGCGCCGGGTATCTCAAGCTGGGGTCGCTGATGCGCTTCGTCTCGCGCTCGGTGGTCACCGGTTTCGTCAATGCCTTGGCGATCCTGATTTTCATGGCCCAGTTGCCGGAACTGACCCACGTCACCTGGCACGTCTACGCCATGACGGCGGCGGGCCTGGGCATCATCTACCTGTTCCCCCACGTGCCCGTGATCGGCAAGGTCATCCCCTCGCCGCTGGTGTGCATCCTGGTGCTGACGGCCGTGGCGATGGGGCTGGGCCTGGATATCCGCACCGTCGGCGACATGGGCGCGCTGCCCGACACCCTGCCGATCTTCCTCTGGCCGGACGTACCGCTGAACCTGGACACCCTGAAAATCATCTTCCCCTACTCCGCCGCCATGGCCGTGGTCGGCCTGCTGGAGTCGATGATGACCGCCACCATCGTCGATGAAATGACCGACACCCCCAGCGACAAAAACCGCGAATGCAAGGGCCAGGGCCTGGCCAACATCGCCACCGGCCTGCTAGGCGGCATGGGCGGTTGCGCGATGATCGGCCAGTCGGTCATCAACGTGAAATCCGGCGGGCGCACGCGCCTGTCTACGCTTGTCGCCGGGGTGGCGCTGTTGTTGATGGTGGTGTTCCTCAGCGACTGGGTCAGCCGCATCCCTATGGCCGCGCTGGTGGCGGTGATGATTATGGTGTCCATCGGCACCTTCAGTTGGGACTCGCTGCGCAACCTCAAACGCTACCCGCTGTCCACCAACATCGTCATGGTTGTGACCGTGGCCGTGGTCGTCGGCACCCACAACCTGGCCTACGGCGTACTTGCTGGCGTGCTGCTGGCCGCGCTGTTCTTCGCCAACAAGATGGGCCACTACCTGGCCGTGGAGTCGGCCCTACAAGACCACGGCCAGTGCCGGGTTTACCGGGTGGTCGGCCAGGTATTCTTCAGCTCGGCAGACAAATTCCGCGCCGCCTTCAACCTCAAGGAACACCTGCCCCGCGTGTGCATCGACCTGACCCAGGCGCACTTCTGGGACATCACCGCCATCGCCGCCCTCGACAGCGTGATCCTCAAACTGCGCGCCAACGGTGCCGAGGTGCAGGTGCTCGGCCTGAACCAAGCCAGCGCCACCCTGGTGGACCGCTTTGGCCTGCACGACAAGGAAGGCACAGCGGCCAGCGCTTAGCTGTCAGCTTGCCGCTCCCCCTATCCCCTGAACTCCGCCAGCGCATAACCCGCCAGTTTGTCCTGGATAAAGTCCAGGAAGCACTGGATGCGCAACGCCAATTGAGAGTTGCGGTAATACACCGCGTTGATCGGCTGGCGGTAGCCGCTGTTGGCCTCGGCCAGCAGCACCTGCAAGCGCCCGGTGCGGATGTCGTCGCAGGTCATGAAGTGGGACAAGCAGACGATGCCCTGCCCCGCTAGCGCCAGGTGGCGCAGGGTTTCGCCGCTGGAGGCGCTGAGGCTTGCCTCGATCTGCCAGCGGTCGCCGTGGGCGTGGCGCAGGGGCCAGTGGTTGAGAGTTTCGGTCTGGGTGAAACCGAGCAACTGATGGTCGCCCAACTGCTCCACCGTGGTCGGCGTACCGTGGCGCGCCACGTAGTCGGGGCTGGCGAGGATATGCAGCGGGCTACAGCCCAGGGAGCGCGCGTGCAGGGTGGAGTCGGCCAGGGCGCCGATGCGGATGGCGATGTCGGTGCTCTGCTCCAGCAGGTCGATTATCAGGTCGTTGCTGTTGAGTTCCAGTTGGATATCCGGGTAGAGCCCGCGGAATTCGGCGATGTAGGGCACGATGGCGTGCAACATGAAGGGCGCCGCCGCGTTGATCCGCAAGCGCCCGGAGGGGGTTTGCTGGCGGGCACTGAGGCGCTCTTCGAGTTCGTCCATCTGGTCGAGGATGCGCTTGGCGTGCTCGAAAAAGTACTTGCCCTCTTCGGTCAGGTCCATGCGCCGGGTGGTGCGGTTGATAAGCGTGGTGTCGAGCTTGGCCTCCAGGCGCGACAGGCTGCGGCTGACCGCCGAAGGGGTCTGGCCAACCTGCTCGGCGGCGGCGGAAATCGAACCGCATTCGATCACGCAGACAAACATCTGCAACTCATCGGATCTGGCTTTCAACGGGCATCCTCTGCGGCTGGGGGAGGCTGCTTGTAGCAGGCAGGCGAGCCCGCTTGCTACCGACAACCAGTGCGCCGCAGATAGTAGCTTAAAGGCCGAACACCTTGGCCAGGTGCGCCTCGTAACGCTGCACGTCGCCGGCCACGTCGGGGCGTTTCATCACGTCCACGCACAGGAAGGTCGGCAACGCCTCCAGGCCGAGGAAGGCGTTGGCCTTGTGGAACGGGAAGTACACCGCGTCCACGCCCTTGCCTTCAAAAAAATCCGCGGGGTCGTCGAAGGCTTGCTGCGGGGCGTTCCAGGTCAGCGACAGCATGTACTGCTTGCCCTGCAACAGCCCACCGCTGCCGTACTTCTGCGAGGCGTCGCTGCGGGTGCGGCCGTCGTTGGCGTAGAGGCTGCCGTGACCACGGGTGAAGACCTCATCGACGTACTGCTTGACGATCCACGGCGCGCCCATCCACCAACCCGGCATCTGGTACACGATGACGTCGGCCCAGAGAAACTTCTGCACCTCTTCATCGATGTCGTAGCCGGCGTCGATGTGGGTGACTTTCACATCCACACCGCCACGGTCCAGCACGGCCGCGGCGGCTTCGTGCAGGGTCAGGTTGTAGCGGCCATCGGAGTGGGCGAATTGTTTGCCGCCGTTGAGCAACAGGACTTTCTTCATGGTGAGTAGCCTCATCGGGTATCAATGCGCAGCGCCAGGGGCGGCGGATCGAGAAGAGTGAAAAACGATGAGGCCAGGTTATAGAGCGACCGCACGCGGAATAAGCCCGCCATCGGCAAAATACATTTGACCCATAAGCACGAATCGACAGCAGATTGTTGTCGTAAAGTTGGCGCCCTCAAACCAGAGGAGATCGCCATGAGTGCATTGCACAGTTTCATCCTGCACGCCCACACCCAAGCGGAAACAGCCGACGCCTTCGAGGCGTTGTTCCGCGCCTATGTGCAGCCCAGCCGCGCCGAGCCGGGCTGCATCGAGTACCACATGCTGCGCGACCGCGAAGACCCGACGCTGTTTATCTTTTATGAGGTGTGGCAAAGCCGCGCGCACTGGGACATCCACGCCAACCTGCCCCATATGCGGCAGTTTTTCGAGCAACGCATGGACTACCTGGCGCGGGATTTCGAGACCCGTATGATCGACATGCTCAGCCCCGCCTCGGCTAACCGCTGACCAGCAAGTGCGCCCCCAGCAGGCCGAGGCCGACAAAGAACACCCGCTTGAACAGCACAGCGCTGATGCGCTGGCGCAACCACTGCCCCAGCCACATGCCCAACAGGGCCGGCACCAGCGCCAGCAATGACGCCCCCAGCTCAGCGCCGCCCAAGGCACCGCCCCACGCCAAGCCGGCCGCCAGGGCCAGGGTCGAGACGCTGAACGACAGGCCCAAGGCTTGCACCAGTTGATCCCGTTGCAGCCCCAGCGCCTGTAGATAGGGCACCGCCGGGATCACGAACACCCCGGTGGCCGCCGTAATGGCACCGGTCAACACGCCACACAGCGGCCCCAGCCAGGGTTCGTGCCGCGCCGCCAGGCGCAGGGCCGGCAGGCACAACCCGCTCAGGGCATACAGCAACAGCGCCGCGCCCAACCCCCGCACCACCCACGGCCCGCCCTCCATGCCCAGCCACAGCGCCCCCGCCCCGGTGCCCAGGAAGATTGCCAGCAGCATCGGCCACAACCGCCCCAGCAGCCCACGCAAATGCCCGCCAAACGCCAATTGCCAGAGGTTGGTCAACGCCGACGGCACAATCAGCAGCGCCGCAGCCTGCGCCGGCGCCATAGCCAAGCCGAGCAAGCCCATGGCGATGGTAGGCAAGCCGAGGCCGATCACGCCCTTGACCGTACCGGCCAGCAAGAAGGTCAACAGCACCAGCGCCATAAGGGCCGGGCCGAGGTGTTGGTAGTACGCCAGGACAGTATTCATGGCGCCCATAATCCCCCCTGCACGCGAGGCTGGAAATGCGCGATTGGCGCAGGCAGACTCTTGTTTCCCGATAGGCACACGCATCAGTAACAAGCGGGCTTGCCCGCGCTGGAGTGCGTAGCGCGCCTCGGGTTTTAGGGCCGCTACGCAGCCCAGCGCGGGCGAGCCCGCTTTCTACAGGGCCAAACCATGCACTTCGACCTGACTGACCTGCGGCTTTACCTGAACATTCTCGACTGCGGCAACATCACCGCCGGCGCGGCGCGCAGCCATTTATCGCTGTCGGCGGCCAGTGCGCGGGTGCGCGCAATGGAGGTGTCGGCGGGGGTGGCGTTTTTCGAGCGCGGGCGCCGTGGCGTCTACCCGACGCCCGCCGGCCAGGCCCTGGCACGGCATGCCCGGGCGTTGCTGCAACAGGCCGAGCACCTGCAACAGGAACTGGCGGAGTACGCCAGCGGGGCCAAGGGCCAGGTGCGCTTGCTGTGCAACACCACGGCCCTGAGCCAATACCTGCCCGAACGCCTGGCGGATTTTCTACACGCACACCCCAACCTCACTATCGACGTGCAGGAACTGCCCAGCCAGCGCATCACCCACGCCCTGCGCCAGGGCGCGGCGGACCTGGGCATCATCTGCGACGCCGTTGACCGCCAGGGTTTACACAGCCGCGCCTTTTGCGACGACCCGCTGGTGTTGATCCTGCCGCTGGACCATCCCCTGGCCGGCGCCCCTGAGTTGACCTTCGCCCAGACCCTGGGCCACGACTATGTAGGCCTGAACGCCAGCAGCGCCCTAGCGATTTACCTGGAGGAACAGGCTCTGCACTGCGGCCGGCGCATGCAGACCCGCATCCGCGCCGAGGGTTTTGATGGGGTGATACGCATGGTGGCCCGTGGCGCCGGGCTGGGCATCGTCCCCCTGGCCGCCCTTGAACGCGGGCCGGCACCACAGGCATTGCACCGCCGCGAGCTGCAAGAACCCTGGGCACGGCGCAAATTGCTGCTGTGCGCCCGTTCGTTCGAGCAACTGCCCGGCTATGCCCGGGCGCTGCTGGAGGCGTTGACCGCCCCCGCAGGCTTTTCGGCGGTTTGAGAACCGCCATCGCGAGCAGGCTCGCTCCCACTGGGGGATAGGCCCCCCAAGCGCAACCCTTGTTGGAAGTCGTCACGCTAGGTGCCTCTTTATTAGTGTGGTTGCACGCGGTTGGGGGTGTATCAGGCTAACTTGCCATCCACCCTGTGGGAGCGGGCCTGCCCGCGATGGCTATGCTCCAGCCGCGAGAGTTCTGCTGGCTGTACTGGCCTAATCGCGGGCAAGCCCAGGCCCACAAGGAGTGTCACGTCACGCTATGGCGCACCTGGAATTCTTCCCGGGCCCAGGTTTTCTGGTCGAGGATCTCGCCCAGGATCTCGACCGCGTCGAACACTTCGCTAAAGCGCGTGTACAGCGGCGTGAAGCCAAAGCGCATGATCCGCGGTTCGCGGTAGTCGCCGATCACGCCCCGGGCGATCAAGGCCTGGACCACCGCGTAGCCCTCGGGGTGCTCGAAGCTGACGTGGCTGCCGCGCTGGGCGTGCTCACGCGGGGTGACCAGGGTCAGGCCGTGGGTGGCGCAGCGTTTTTCCACCAGCGCGATGAACAGGTCGGTCAGGGCCAGGGATTTACGGCGCAGGCTGGCCATGTCGGTCTGGTCGAAGATGTCCAGGCCGCATTCCACCATCGCCAGCGAGGTGATCGGTTGGGTGCCGCACAGGTAGCGGGCGATGCCGCTGCTGGGCGCGTAGGCGGTTTCCATGGCGAACTGGCGGGTGTGGCCGAACCAGCCCGACAGCGGCTGGTTGACCAGGTCGCACAGCGCCGGCGCCACCCAGACGAACGCCTGGGAACCCGGGCCGCCGTTGAGGTACTTGTAGGTGCAGCCGATGGCGTAGTCGGCACCCGCGCCGTGCAGGTCCACCGGCACCGCGCCGGCCGAGTGGGCCAGGTCCCAGATCGTCAGCGCGCCGCATTCGTGGCTCAGCGCGGTGAGGGCCTGCATGTCGTGCATGTGGCCGCTCTTGTAATTGACGTGGGTGAGCATCACCACCGCTGTGTCCGGGCCGATGGCTTGCGGCAACTGTGCCGGGCTGTCCACCAGGCGCAGGGAGTAGCCCTGTTGCAGCAGGTCCGCCAAGCCTTGGGCGATGTACAGGTCGGTGGGAAAGTTACTGCTTTCAGTGACGATCACCCGCCGCTCGGGCGCCCGTTGCGCCTGCACTTGCAAGGCCGCGCTGAGCACCTTGAACAGGTTGATCGAGGTGGTGTCGGTGACCACCACTTCCCCCGGCCCGGCGCCGATCAGGCAGGCGAGCCGGTCCCCCAGGCGCTCGGACAAGGCGCGCCAACCGGCGCTGTTCCAACTGCGGATCAGGCCATTGCCCCACTCCTCGGCGATCACCTGTTGGGCCCGGGCCAGGGCCGCCACCGGGCGCGCACCGAGGGAGTTGCCGTCGAGGTAGATCACCCCCTCGGGCAAGGCAAACTGCTCGCGCAACGGCGCCAGCGGGTCTTGCGCATCGAGCGCCAGGCAATCGGTTCTGCTAGTCATGGAAGGTCCTGTCAGGGAAACACGCATCGGTGCGGCCAACCGCAGCCGGCCTCGTGAAGCAGATGATGAACCAGGAACCGGAAAATTTTCGTGCAAAGTGCAGCGTTGCATCGGCACTATTGCGAAGAAAATTCGATTCCAACTCCAATAATCGCGGATTTATTCAAACCATGACTCTGGACTCCACCGACCTGCGCATCCTGCATTTCCTGCAACAGGACGGGCGCATCAGCAATCAGGAACTGGCCGAGAAAGTCGCCCTCTCCCCTTCGGCCTGCCTGCGGCGCCTGCGCCTGCTGGAAAGCGAGGGCATCATCACCGGCTACCGCGCAGTGCTCAACGCCGAACGCCTGGGCATCGAGTTAGAAGCCATCGTCCATGTGTCCCTGCGCCAGGACGTGGCCGATTGGCACGAAACCTTTATCAAGAAGGTGCACTCCTGGCCCGAAGTGGTCACCGCCTACGTCATCACCGGCGCCAGCAACTACGTGCTGCGGGTGCAGGCGCGCAACCTCAAGCACTTCTCCGATTTCATCGTCAACCACCTCAACCGCACGGCAGGCGTCACCGACATCCGCTCGGAAATCGTGTTGCAGAAGATCAAGGAAAAGGAAGAGTTGCTGGACTTGGTGGTGCGCAAGTAGGGGCGGTGACCACGCCCCTCATGGCCGCGAGCCTTTGTGGCGTGCAGTTCACCCCTGGTCCCCACCGCCCACCGGCATGACCATGCCGGTGATGTACGAGGCGTCGTCCGAGGCCAGGAACAGGATGGCGGCGGCCTGTTCGTCGATGGTGCCGTAGCGTTTCATCAGGGTGCTGTCGCGGGTCTGGTCGACGATTTGCTGGTACCAGATTTTCTCTTGCGGTGACTGTTCGGCGCTGTTGCGCGGGATGCGCCGTGGCGGCGCTTCGGTGCCGCCCGGGGCGGTGGCGTTGACGCGGATGCCGCGTTCGGCGGTTTCAAAAGCCAGGCACGCGGTCAGTGCATTCACGCCGCCCTTGGCCGCGCCGTAGGGCACGCGGTTGAGGCTGCGGGTGGCGATCGACGACACGTTGACGATCGCCCCGCTGCCCTGCGCCAGCATGTACGGCAGCGCCGCGTGGCAGCACCAAAGCGTGGGGAACAGCGAGCGCTGCACTTCCTTGGCGATTTCGTGCGCTTGGTAGTGCTCGAACGGCTTGGCCCAGATCGTGCCGCCGACGTTGTTCACCAGAATATCCAGGCGCCCGAAGGCCTCGATGGCCGCCGCCATCACGCGGCTGCATTCTTCGTACTGCTCCAGGTCGGCGGTCAGGGCCAGCACTTTGCCGGGCAGTTCATCGCGCAACTCAAACAGCAATTCGGACCGGTCGACCACCACCAGATGCGCGCCTTCGGCGGCCATGCGCTCGGCGACGCGGCGGCCGATGCCCTGGGCGGCGCCGGTAATCAGCGCGACCTTGCCAGCAAAACGTGCAGTGCTCATGGGCTGTCCTCAGGCCGCGCTGGCGGCGAATTTTTCGTAGTAGAAGTTCGCCGGGGCCACGCCCTGTTCGGCGAGGAAACGGCTGACGCCATCGACCATTGGCGGTGGCCCGCACAGGTACACGTCGACATCGCCGCCGTTCAGGTGCTGGGGCTCGATGTGCTGGGTCACGTAGCCCTTGAGCGGGTGGGCGCTGTCGGGGCTAGCCACGCAGGCGCTGAAGGTGAAGTTGGGAATCTGCGCGGCGAAGGCCTGCAAACGCTCCAGCTCGACCAGGTCGTGGTCGTGGGTGACGCCGTAGATCAGGTGCAAGGGGTGCTCGCTGCCCTGCTCGGCAATGCGCTCGAGCATGGCGGTGAACGGCGCCAACCCGGTGCCGCCGGCCAACAGCAGCAGCGGGCGGCGGATATCGCGCAGGTAGAACGAGCCCAGGGGCCCGGCCAGGTTGATCGGGTCGCCGGCCTTGGCCAGTTCGGTAAGGAAGCGGCTCATCAGCCCGCCCGGCACGTTGCGGATCAGAAAGCTGACTTCGCCGTCATGCTGCAACGAGCTGAAGGAGTAGGCGCGGGTCTGTTCGCTGCCCGGCACTTGCAGGTTGACGTACTGGCCCGGCAAAAACGCCAGTTTGCTCAGGGCCTCGCCCTTGATCGACAGCGACAAGGTGCTGTCCGACAACTGGCGCACCTGGCTGATGGCCGCGGCGTAGCTGGCCTGCTGGGTGCGGCACACCTCGGAGGAGGCCGGCACCCGCAGCACGCAGTCGCTTTGCGCGCGCATCTGGCAGGTCAGCACGTAACCCTGGGCGGCTTCGTCTTCGCTCAAGGCGTCGTCGATGTAGTCCTCGCCCAGTTCGTAGCGGCCCGCCTCGGCAAAGCACTTGCAGGTGCCGCAAGCGCCGTCACGGCAGTCCAGGGGGATGTTGATGCCTTGGCGGTACGCCGCGTCGGCCACGGTTTCGCCGGTTTCAGCGGCGATGAAGCGGGTGACCCCGTCTTCGAAATTCAACGCAACTTGATAGGACATGGCCCCAGCCTCACAAATGGTAGATGTCGATGACCTGGCGAACGTAGTCGTTCTTCAGGATGACCTTCTTGGCCTTAATCAGCGGGGTCTGGCCGCGCACATCCAGGGTGTAGAAACTGCTGCCGAAGTAGCTGTCCACGGTTTTGTAGCGAAAGCTCAGGGTGTGCCAGTTGAAGCGCACCTTGCACAGCCCGTCGGCCTGTTCCAGCACCTCGACGTTGCTGATGTTGTGGGAGGTGCGGGTGTCGGGCACGGTGGCGCTGGAGCGCTCGGTCTTGATGCGAAACACGCGGTCTTCCAGGCCACTGCGGTTGCCGTACCAGATCAGCGAGATTTCACGTTGGGGGTCTTGGGTCAACTCGTCGTTGTCGTCCCAGGACGGCATCCAGAACGAGGCGTCGGCGGCGTAGAGTTCCAGCCAGTTGTCCCAGTCCTTGTCGTCCAGGTAACGCGCCTCGCGGTAGAGGAAGGCGCATACCGCTTCATGGGCAATGCTCATCACAGGGCCTCCACGGGGATGTGCTTGGCCTGCTCGGCGGCCAGGGCCTTGAGCATGGTTTGCTGCCAGTATTTGTGTTGCAGCACGAACAAGCCTTCGTCTTCGGTGCGCACGCCGCTGAGCAGCGGGTGCAGGTCGATTTCCCGGGCGGCGGCGTCGGCGCCTTCGACCCAGTGCTCGGCCCCGCGGGACATGTCGTTCCAGCCTCCGGCGCCCTGGTAGCCGAGCTGGCAGGAGCGGAACTCTTCCAGGTCATCCGGGGTGGCCATGCCGCTGACGTTGAAAAAATCTTCGTACTGGCGGATGCGCTTGGCGCGCGCCTCGTCGCTCTCTCCCTTGGGGGCGATGCAGTAGATGGTGATTTCGGTGCGGTTGACCGAGATCGGCCGGGCAATGCGGATCTGCGAGCTGAACTGGTCCATCAGGTAGACGTTGGGGTACAGGCACAGGTTGCGCGAGTTTTCGATCATCCAGTCGGCGCGGGCCTTGCCGAAGTCTGCGGCGAGTTCGTCGCGGCGCTCGTAGAGCGGGCGGTCCTCGGGGTTGGCCCAGCGGGTCCAGAGCAGCAGGTGGCCCTTGTCGAAGGAGTAGAAGCCCCCGCCCTGCTTGGCCCAGCTCCCGGCGCTCATGGTCGGGTTGCAGTCGCCGGCCTCGCGCTGTTTGCGCTGGTTCTGGGTGGCGGCGTAGTTCCAGTGCACGGAGCTGACGTGGTAGCCGTCGGCGCCGTTCTCGGCGGTGAGTTTCCAATTGCCTTCGTAGATGTAGCTGGAGGAACCGCGCAGCACTTGCAGGCCATCGGCGGACTGGTCGACGATCATGTCGATGATTTTCGCCGACTCGCCCAGGTGTTCCACCAACGGCACCACGTCAGCCTTGAGGCTGGCGAACAGAAACCCCCGGTAGGACTCGAAGCGCGCCACTTTGGTCAGGTCGTGGGAGCCTTCGCAGTTGAAACTCGACGGGTAGCCCGCTTCGGCCGGGTCCTTGACCTTGAGCAGCTTGCCGGAGTTGTTGAAGGTCCAGCCGTGGAACGGGCAGGTGTAGGTGGCACGGTTGCCGGTCTTGTGCCGGCACAGCATGGCGCCGCGATGGCTACAGGCATTGATGAAGGCATTGAGCACGCCGTCTTTGTTGCGCGCGATAAAGATCGACTGGCGGCCCATGGTGGTGGTGTAGAAGTCGTTCTTGTTGGGGATCTGGCTCTCGTGGGCCAGGTACAGCCAGTTCCCTTCGAAGATGTGTTCCATTTCCAAGTCGAACAGCCGCGGGTCGGTGAACATCTCGCGCTTGCAGCGGTAGACGCCCTGTTCGGGGTCATCCTCGAGCATGGAATGAAGGTATTCGGGTCGCAAAGACATGGCCAAAGCCTCCGTTGTTATTGTTCAGGCAAGGCTCATGCTAGGCAGGCGCAGGTGGCGGCAATATCCGCTTTGTGCAGATCGCTATCCGTTTTGTGCAGGGAGGGCCTTTGAAATCGCTATCGCAGGCAAGCGCAGCGCCACCCGGCCCGCTCTGTGGGAGCGAGCCTGCTCGCGATGGCGCCCGCTCAGGCGCCACGCAACCTCAATGCCGGCGCTTGAGGGTATCGGAGGGCAACTCGCCAAACTGCTGGCGGTAGCTTTGCGAGAAGCGCCCCAGGTGCAAAAAGCCGTAGTCCATGGCCAGTTCGGTGACGTTGCGCACGTTGCAGGTGTCGTCGCTCAGGCAAGCGCGCACGCGTTCGAGTTTTTTCAGGCGGATGTAGTGGCTCGGTGTGGTGTGGGCGTGGCGCTCGAACAGCGAGTAGAGCGAGCGCAGGCTCATGCGCGCCTGGCGCGCCAGGGCTTCGCCGTCGATGTCCTGCTTCAGGTGCTGGTCGATGTAATCGACTATGTGCTCGAAGGTCGCGTCCCGCGAACTCAGGTGGGCGCGGCGCACGTTGGTCTTCATCAGGCTGAGCATTTTGCCGGCGACAATCTGCGCGTAGTGCTCCTGCACCTTGGGCATCGGCTCACCCGCCTCGGCTTCCAGGCAGACCATGGCCAGCAGGTTGACGAAGCCGTCCAGCTCGCCAAGGGTGTAGCGGTTTTGCAGGAAGCGCACGCCGGTTTCCGGGTAGAGCCAGCGTTGCTCCAGGCAAGCGGCTTGCATCAGGTGCGTGGGGATCTTGAGGATGAATTTTTCGCAATCGGCGGAATAGGTCAGGTCCACCGGATCGTCGGGGTTAATCAGCAACAGCTCGCCTGGCGCCAGGTAGTGTTCCTGCTGGTGGCCGCGCCACAGGCAGTGGCCGCGCAGCAGCACTTGCAGGTGGTAGATGGTTTCCAGGGCCGGCGAGGTGACGTGCACGCTGCCGCCATAGCTGATGCGGCACAGGTCCAGGCTGGCGAATTTGCGGTGGTTGAGGCTGGCCTCGGGGTTGGAGGCCCTGGGCAGATGGATGCAATGGGCGCCGACATGCTGGTTGACGTAACCGGACACCGCGTAGGGGTCGGCCCGCTCAAACACCAGGCTGCGCTCGCTCAGCAGATGACTTTCCATAACCAGGCACTCTAATTGTTGTTATTTAGCCGCGAGTCTATCCCAGTGGCCTGTACTGCCCGCGCCAATAAAAATGCCGCGAGATAAACGGTCGGTTATCTCGCGGCGGGGCACAGGGGCCGGGGTCAGTCTTCCAGGGCGCGCACACGCTCCATGCGTTTTTGCTCCACGGGCGCGGCGGCCGGCTGCAGGGTGAAGTCAAAATCGATCTGCGCGAAACGGCCCTCCACACCCAGCTCACGGGCCTTGGCCTGGTCTTCGCTGAAGCGGATCTCGGCAATCAGCTCATCGCGGGTCGCGTAGGCGAAGTCGTCGTGCAGGTACGGGTCGCCCGACAGGTTGATCTGGGTGGTCAGGTGGCGGTGGCCCGGTGCGGAGATAAAGAAGTGGATGTGCGCCGGGCGCTGGCCGTGGCGGCCCAGTTGATCGAGCAGTTGCTGGGTCGGGCCGCTCGGCGGGCAACCGTAGCCGGACGGCACGATGCTGCGAAAGCGGTAGTTGCCTTGGGCGTCAGTCTCGATGCGCCGGCGCAGGTTGAATTCCGACTGGGTGCCGTCGAAGTAGGAGTAGGTGCCGCCGGTGTTGGCTTGCCATACATCGACAATCGCGCCCGCCAGGGGCTTGCCGTCGGTGTCGCGCACCTGGCCCTGCATGAACAGCACCACGCCTGGGTCCTGGCCGTCGTCCAGCCGCGCTTCGTACTTGGACAGCGGCGCGCCGGCCACGTACAGCGGGCCTTCGATGGTGCGCGGGGTGCCGCCGGATTTACCGGCCTGCTCGTCCTCGGCGTCCATCAGCAGGTCCAGGTAGTGCTCCAGGCCCAGGCCGGCGGCCAGCAGGCCGGCTTCCTGGCTCTGGCCCAGTTCGTTGAAGTAGTTGACCGCTTTCCAGAATTCTTCCGGGGTCACTTGCATGTCTTCGATGATCGCCACCGAGTCCCGCAGAATGCGGTGGATCAGCGCCTTGGCACGCGGGTTGCCGCCGTCGTTGAGGCTGCCGCTGGCTTCTTCGAGAAACTTCTGGGCGTGGGCAGTGTGGGAGATTCTGACTGACATGGTGTTAGGTCCTCATCTTGTAATTATTGGGTGCAGCACGGCATGGAGCCTGATGCGCTGCCCTGTAGGCACCGCGCCTCAGGCAATGGCCCTTAACGGTCGTCTTCGCGAATCGAGGAAGGGTGCCGGCACAGGGCATTGACCTCGATGGCCATGTAGGGATAAAGCGGCAATTGCATCAGGGTGTCATGCAGTTCCTGCACGCTGTCGACATCGAACACGCTGTAGTTGGCGTACAGGCCGGCGATGCGCCACAGGTGGCGCCACTTGCCCTGTTCCATCAGGCGCTGGGCCAGGGCCTTTTCGTCGGCCTTGAGGCGCGCGGCGTGCTCGGGGTTCATGTCGAGCGGCAGGTTCACGGTCATCTTTACGTGGAACAACATGGGGCTCTGTCCTCAGGCGTGGGAAAGGGTCACGGACGACTTGTCGCGGCGGAAGAACGCCAGGCGTTCTTCATCCAGGCTCAGGCCCAGGCCCGGCTCGGTCGAGACGTGCAAATGGAAATCGCGGTAGACCAGCGGCTCGGCCAGGATATCTTCGGTGAGCAGCAGCGGGCCGAACAATTCGGTGTCCCAGGCCAGTTTGTTCAGGGTCAGGAACGCATGGGCCGAGGCCAATGTGCCGATGCCGCCTTCAAGCATGGTGCCGCCGTACAGGCCGATACCCGCCGCTTCGGCAATCGCCGCCGTACGCAATACCGCACGCGGGCCGCCGTTTTTCGCGATCTTGAGGGCGAACACCGAGGCCGCGCCTTCGCGGGCCAGGTTGAAGGCGTCTTCCACGCACTCGATGGATTCGTCGGCCATGATCGGCGCCGGGCTCGACAGGTTGAGGCGGGCCATGCCGGCGCGGTTGTTGCGCGAGATGGGTTGCTCGATCAGGTCGATGCCGTTGCTGCCCAGCACTTGGCAGGCCCGCAGCGCCACGGCTTCGTCCCACGCCTGGTTGACGTCCACCCGCACGCTGGCGCGCTCGCCCAGGGCTTTTTTGATGGCGATGACGTGGGCCAGGTCGTTGTTCACCTCGCCGGCGCCGATCTTCAACTTGAAGATGCGGTGGCGGCGCAGGTCGAGCATTTTTTCGGCTTCGGCGATGTCTTTTTCGGTATTGCCGCTGGCCAGGGTCCAGGCCACCGGCAGCGCGTCACGCACCCGCCCGCCCAGCAGTTCGCTGACCGGCAGGCCCAGGCGCTTGCCCTGGGCGTCGAGCAAGGCGCTTTCAATGCCGGACTTGGCGAAGGTGTTGCCACGGATGCTGCGCTCCAGGCGCAGCATGGCGGCGTTGATGTTGCACGCGTCCTGGCCGACCAGCAGCGGCGCGAAGTGACGGTCGATGTTGGTCTTGATGCTGTCGGGGCTTTCGTTGCCATAGCTCAGGCCACCGATGGTGGTGGACTCGCCGATGCCTTCGATGCCATCGCTGCAACGCAGGCGGATAATCACCAGGGTCTGATGCTGCATGGTGTGCATCGCCAGCTTGTGCGGGCGGATGGTCGGCAGATCGACGATGATCGTCTCGATCGATTCAATGGCGCTTGCGTGCATTTCTATACCCATCAGGTTCTTTACTTGTTTTGCCCGATTCTGCCCGCCATTTTTTTGGGCTGCCAATATAGAATTGGTCTCAATCGATACCTACAGGGTATCGTTCGTCGTCATCACCGAGTTGCGAGGACTGTCCATGGAGCTGCGCCATCTGCGTTACTTCCAGGTGCTGGGGGAAACCCTTAACTTCACCCGCGCCGCCGAACGCCTGCACATCGCCCAACCGCCCCTGAGCCGGCAGATCCAGCAACTGGAAGACGAGTTGGGCGTGGTGCTGCTCGAACGCGGCCGCCCGCTGCGCCTGACCGAGGCCGGGCGCTACTTCTATGAGCACGCCAAGCTGCTGCTGGAACAACTGGGCAAAACCTGTGACGACACCCGGCGCATCGGCCTGGGGCAAAAAACCTGGCTGGGCATCGGCTTCGCGCCCTCAACCCTGTACGGCATGCTCCCGGACCTGATCCGTCGCCTGCGCACCGACGACACCCTGGAGCTGGAACTGGGCCTGTCGGAAATGACCACCTTGCAGCAAGTCCAGGCCCTCAAGGCCGGGCGCATCGACGTGGGGTTCGGGCGGATCCGCATCGACGACCCGGCCATCGTCCAGCAAGTGCTGATCGAAGATCGCCTGGTGGCCGTGCTGCCCACCGGCCACCCGCTGCTGGCCGGGCCGACCACCCTGGCGGAACTGGCCAAACAACCCTTCGTGCTCTACCCCGGCAACCCGCGCCCCAGCTATGCCGACCACGTGATCGCCCTGTTCGACGCCCATGGCCTGGTGGTCAAGGTGTCGCAATGGACCAACGAATTGCAGACCGCCATCGGCCTGGTCGCCGCCGGCATGGGTGTCACCGTGGTGCCCGCCTCCGTCCAGGCCCTGCACCGCGCCGACATCGGTTACACGCCCATCGTGGAAACCACCGCCAACTCACCGATCATCCTCAGCCGCCGGGTCAACGACCCATCGCCGGGGCTGACCCATTGCCTGCAATTGGTGCGGGAGATGCTGTGAGGGGGGATTTGATTGTTGGGTGAACAACACCTGTGGGCGAACCTGGGTGGGAGCGCGCCTGCTGGCGATGGCGATGTGTCAGCTAGCCACTGCAGTGCCAGGTGCGCCGCCATTGCGGGTAAGTCCGCCCTCACGGTAAAAATCCCGACATAACATAGCGATGATTCCCACACACAAAACACCCATTACCTACTATCCGGACTCCCTTCGCCCATTAACCGGATAGACCCCCGCCCCCGCCGGTCCTTCTAATGCACCTACCGATTGGCCCTGGAAGGCGTTCAGCTGTGTTCCGAAAAGTTTACCGAGGGTAATATCTGACCCCTCTGTGAGAGAGGTGTGTCAAACGTGCAGGATTTTTCCGACCACGCCTGAAAAAACAACAAGTAAAAAGGGAATGTAATGGCCGATGACATCGTAAATCCGGTTGGCCTCAAGCGCGGCTTGAAGAACCGGCATATTCAACTGATCGCGCTAGGAGGTGCGATTGGCACCGGGCTGTTCCTCGGCTCGGCGGGCGTACTCAAGTCGGCGGGGCCGTCGATGATCCTCGGCTATGCGATCGCCGGTTTCATCGCGTTCCTCATCATGCGCCAACTGGGTGAAATGATCGTCGAAGAGCCCGTGGCCGGCTCGTTCAGCCACTTCGCCCACAAATACTGGGGCGGCTACGCGGGCTTTTTGTCCGGCTGGAACTACTGGGTGCTCTACGTGCTGGTGGGCATGGCCGAGTTGACCGCTGTAGGCAAGTACATCCAATTCTGGTGGCCGGAAATCCCCACCTGGGTCAGCGCCGTGGTGTTCTTCGTGCTGGTCAACCTCATCAACACCCTGAACGTGAAGTTCTTCGGTGAAACCGAATTCTGGTTCGCCATCATCAAGGTGGTGGCGATTGTCGGCATGATCGTGCTCGGCTGCTACCTGCTGTTCAGCGGCGAGGGCGGCCCGCAAGCCTCGTTCAGCAACCTGTGGAGCCACGGCGGGTTCTTCCCCAATGGCTACAGCGGCCTGCTGATGGCCATGGCGTTCATCATGTTCTCCTTCGGCGGCCTGGAACTGGTGGGCATCACCGCCGCCGAGGCCAGCGAGCCGCGCAAAGTGATCCCCAAGGCCATCAACCAGGTGGTGTACCGGATCCTGATTTTCTACGTCGGTGCCCTCACCGTGCTGCTATCGCTGTACCCCTGGGACCAGTTGCTGCAAACCCTGGGCGCTTCGGGCGACCCATACAGCAGCAGCCCGTTCGTGCAAATCTTCTCCCTGATCGGCAGCGACACCGCGGCGCACATCCTCAACTTCGTGGTCCTGACCGCGGCGCTGTCGGTGTACAACAGCGGCGTGTACTGCAACAGCCGCATGCTGTTTGGCCTGGCCGAACAGGGCGACGCGCCCAAGGCGCTGATGAAGCTCAACAAACAAGGCGTGCCACTGCGGGCCCTGGGCGTCTCGGCGCTGGTAACGCTCTTGTGCGTGGTCATCAACTACGTGGCGCCCCATAACGCCCTGGAGTTGCTGTTCGCCCTGGTGGTCGCGTCCCTGATGATTAACTGGGCGCTGATTAGCCTGACCCACATCAAGTTCCGCAAAGCCATGAAGGAACAAGGCGTGGAAACCGGGTTCAAGACCTTCTGGTTCCCGTTCAGCAACTACCTGTGCCTGGCGTTCATGCTGGGGATTATTGGCGTGATGCTGGCCATCCCGGGCGTGCGCGCCTCGGTGTATGCCATCCCGGTGTGGGTCCTGATTATCTGGGGCTTCTACCTGCTGCGCATGAGCAAGGCCAAGGCCCTTAGCACCGCGCAGTAACGCCTGAGCGCAACATCAAAAGCCCCGGCACTCGCTGAGTGTCGGGGCTTTTTTGTGGGTGGGTGAATCAAGATCAAAAGCCAAACTTCTAGGCGCATGGCTAGCACACGGGCGTGGTTATCACCGCCCTGTGGGGGCTGGCTCCGCCTGCCATGGCGATTTCAAGCCTGCGCCCACAAAAACACCCACGGGCGGTGCTACCGGGCTCGCACGTTTCAGCAGCCCGAAGGCACCGGCTCCTGGCTGGCGCCGGGCAGGCGGGTGCCGAAGTACAGGGCGCTGGCGATACCCACCGCCCCCATCACGGCGCTATAGATCACGCACACCCACGGGCTCCAGGGCATCAGGCCGATCAGCAACAGCGGCGTGGTACTCGCCCACAAGGCATAGGCGATGTTGTAGGTGAAGGAAATGCCCGACACCCGGATGCGCGCCGGGAACAGGCTGACCATCACCGACGGCACCGCCCCCACTACGCCGCAGCCCAGGCCTGCGATGGCGTAGGCCAGGCCCACCCACGGGCTGCCCGCAATCAGGCTGCTGTAGAGCACACCAATCCCCAGCGGCAGCAGCAGGCTGTAGAGCATCACCGTGCGCCAGGCGCCGATGCGGTCGACGATCAGCCCCGCCAGCACGCAGCCGATGTTCAGGAAGACGATACCCAGGGCGCTGAGGGCAAAGGTGTGGCTGGCGCTCATGCCAAAGGTTTTTTGCATCATGGTCGGGGTAATCACCACGAACACCACCACCGCCGACGTCAGCACGCAGGTGAGGATCATCGCCGGCAGGATGGCCAGGCGATGCTCGCGCAGCACGGTGCGCAGGGGCAGTTCGAGGTCGGCTTCGCGGCGTTCCTGCATGGCCATGAACACCGGGGTTTCACTCAGCCAGCGGCGCAGCCACACGCCAATCACGCCGAACACACCGCCCAGCAGGAAGGGGTAGCGCCAGGCGTAGTCGAGGATTTCCGCCGGGCTGAACAGTTGGGCCAGGGCCGTGGCCGTGAGGGCGCCGATCAGGTAGCCGAAAGTCAGCCCGGCCTGGAGGAAGCCCAGGGCATAGCCGCGATGGCCCCGGGGCGCATGCTCGGCGACGAACACCCAGGCGCTGGGCACCTCGCCGCCCACCGCCGCCCCTTGCAGGATGCGCAGCGCCAGCAACAGCAGCGGTGCGAGGTAACCGATCTGGGCGTAGGTGGGCATGATGCCGATCAGCAGGCACGGCAGCGCCATCATCAGGATGCTCAGGCTGAATACCTTCTTGCGCCCCAAGCGGTCGGCAAAGTGCGCCATCAGGATGCCGCCCAGGGGCCGCGCCAGGTAACCGGTGACGAAAATCCCGAAACTTTGCAGCAGGCGCAGCCATTCGGGCATTTCCGGGGGGAAGAACAGCTGGCTCAGGGTCAGGGCGAAAAAGACGAAGATGATGAAATCGTAGATTTCCAACGCGCCGCCCAGGGCGGCCAAGCCCAGGGTCTTGTAGTCGGACCGGGAAAACGGTGCCGGGCGCGGGTCAGGGGTGGCGGTCATGCAAATACACTCGCAAGTGGGGCAAAACGATGGCGCCAATGGTCTACGCAAAAAACCGCCGAAACAACCCAAACACAGCGCTGGGTCGGTTTTTAGCCCCAGGCTGTGCATTGAATCGCGCCGCCGGCGGCCAATAATCGGGCGCTTTCCCACCCCGCAGGAGAGCCGCCATGAGCACTCATTCACGCACCACCCGCCTGACCGTGCCGCAGTTGGTGGCCATGAAAGGCCAGCAGAAAATCGTCTCGCTGACCGCCTACAGCAGTGCATTTGCCCGTTTACTCGACCCCTTCGTCGACTTCATCCTCATCGGCGATTCCACCGCCATGGTCGGCTACGGCCGCGCCAGCACCCTGGACATGAGCCTGGAAGAGATCATCGGCCACACCCGCGCGGTGGTCGCCAGCACCCGCCAGGCCTGCGTGATCGCCGACATGCCGTTCGGCAGTTACCAGGAATCGCCGCAACAGGCCTACCGCAACTGCGCCCAGGTGCTGGCCCGCACCGGGTGCGACGCGCTCAAGCTCGAAGGCGGCCAGGCCCTGGCCGGTACGGTGGAGTTTTTGGTGCAGCGCGGCATTCCGGTGATGGCCCATATCGGCCTGATGCCCCAGTACGTCAACGCCATGGGCGGGTTCAAGGCCCAAGGCCTGAGCGACAGCGGCGCCAGCCTGATCGAGCAGGACGCCCGCGCCCACCTCGACGCCGGGGCGTTCAGCCTGTTGCTGGAGGGAGTGGCCGAAGGCGTGGCGCGGCGCATCAGCGGGTTTTCGCCGATGCCGACGATTGGCATCGGCGCCTCCTCGGCCTGCGACGGCCAGGTGCTGGTCACCGAAGACCTGCTGGGCCTGGGCGGCTCGCGGGTGCCGCGGTTCGTCAAGCAATACGCCGACGTCGGCGCGCTGATAAGCCAGGCCTGCGAAGCGTTCGCCCATGAGGTGCGCAGCGGCCAATTCCCCGAGCCGCGCCATTGCTACGGGGTCAGTTGAGCGCTTCTTGATCCAGGGCGTGGGCCAGGTGTTGCAGGGCCGTGGCGATGTCTTGCTGCCAGTCCAGGGTGAAACTCAGGCGCAGGTGATGGCGCCAATGCCCGGCCTGGCTGAACACCGCCCCCGGCGCGATGACGATGCGCTGCGCCAACAGGCGCTCGAACACCCGGGCCATGTCCACCGGGCGCCGCGCCCGAGCCCAAAGCGTCGCACCACCGGCCGGGGCGAGCCAGTGCAGGCGTTCGCCGGTGTGTTGGCTGAGCATCTGGGCCAGGTGTGCCGCCCGCCCCTGCAATTGCCCGCGCAGTGCCGCGAGGTGGGCGCCCATGCGCCGCGAGCCGAGGAGCCGGGCGATGGCTTTCTGGCGCATCGGTGACAGGCGAAAGGCCCGCGCCAGACATTCGCGCTGCAACGCGGGGGCGAGTTGGCGGCTGAGCAGGTAGCCGAACGGGGCTTCGGCGCCGATGGTTTTGTCCAACGCCGAAAACACCATCAACCGCTCAGGGTCGGCGAAGTCGCGAAACCGCGCCGGTTGTGGCCCGAAGTACAACTGGCCGTAGCTGTCGTTCTCCAGCAACCAAATGCCCCGCGCGCTTAGCCAGGCGCACAGTTGCTGCTTGTCGGCGGCGGGCATGAGGCTGGCGTGGGGGCTGGCGAAGGTGGACGAAAACACCGCCAGGGCCACGGACCGGCGTTGCAGCAGGTGCTCGACCTGCATCAGGTCCACCCGGCCATCGTCGCCCAACGGCAGTTCGACCACCTCCACCCCGGCGCTGTGCAATTGGCGCAGCACGGCCCAAGAACAGGGCGACTCCACCAACGCCACGCGGCCCTTGGCCGCCAGCGCCGCCAGGGCAATCTGCAACACGCTGTGCAGGTCGGCGCCCACATACACCTGCTCGGTTTGCCAGGCCTGGTCGGGCGAACGGGTGTACTGCGCAGCCACTACGGCGCGCAACTGCGCCTCGCCAAACGGTTGGTACAGCGGCGCTGGCGGGCGCGGGTACTGGCGGGTGAGTTCGCGCTCGGTCATCAGCAGCGGGTTTTCCAGGGACAGCAGCATCGCCGGGCTGTCGCTGGACAGCGCCAACATGCCCGGTTGCCGGGCGCTGGCGTAGACCCGGTCGAGCAGGCTGGCGGGCGCGGCGCCGGTGGCCGGCAGTGGCGCTGGCCGGCTGAAGTAACCCAGGCGCGGCCGCGACAGGATACGGCCCTCGTCTTCCAGCAAGGCGTAGGCGTATTTGGTGGTGGACACCGACACCCCGAGGCGCTGGGCCAGTTGCCGCAGCGAGGGCAGGCGCTGCTCATGGCGGTGGCTGGCGATCAGCTCCAAGACGTAGCGATAGACCGCTTGATACGCAAACCCCGCGCCGCCCTTCAACGGCTCAACGCGCCTTGGCCATGGCAATGGCCGCCTGAATCGCCGCCCGCGCCTGGGGGCTGTTCTTCCAGCACGTCGACCCCACCAGGGCCGAAGCATTGGTGACAATCTCCAGGGCATCGGCCTCGGCCAACTGGCCCAACGAGGCAAAGCCCATTTGCTCCAAACGGCTGACCACCGTCGGGCCAACGCCTTTGACGGCCAGCAGGGCAAGGCGTTCTTGATCGGTAAAAGCCATGGTTCAGTCCTTTGATCGATGATGAGCGGACGGCATATTGCCATGATTTGTGGCCATCTTGCCCCCGGTCGTGCAGCGCCCGCCTATTCTTCACGCGCAACACCCGCCCCTCACTCAAAAATGTCGACAAGGAGTCCCCCATGCACAAACTCGCCGCCCTGACGTTGACCCTCGCCACCCTGGGCTTGAGCAGCCATGCCTTGGCCGACGCCGAACTGGCGCTCGGCAGTACCGAGCGGGTCACCCGCCTCTTCGCCTACCCGAACAATTGCGCGGTGATCTGCTACCGCGACTGGACCCTGGCGCAAACGGTGGAGCATTACCTCAGGCAAAGCGTGAAACGCGACGGCTACGACACGGCGATAGTGCGCGTCACCGCCGACAACCAGCAGCTCTACGCCAGCATCACCGGGGTGCCCGCCAGCTACGGCAAGCCCTTGGCGGCCCTGCTGGAGGCCGGCGATCTGGCCTACGAAGGGGCGCGGCGCCTGAATGCCGAGGGCAAGTGGGCCTATGACTGGTATTTCTTCCTGCCCCTGGGCATGGCCCTGGAAAAACGCAAAAGCGTCGAACTGCTGCACTTCCCACCCGATTACTCCCTGACCCGCGCCCAGGACTATCTCGACTCGGCCACCACCGACCGCTGGGCCACGCTGCTCACCGCCAATGGCATCCCGGCCGAGCAAACACCCGCGTTCCAGACCATTGTCGATATCGCCCCGGTGGCCGCACCCTCCAGTGCAGGCAAGGATCTAGAAGGCATTTACGACTATTTCAAGGACTATCAGGCCACGATGGTGCGCGAACTCAGCCGTGGCGAGGGGGATACGGGCCTGCCGATGGTGGCTTTTGGCGCGCCGGTGCGCAATTGGCTCAAACAGCAATACGGGGTCACGGTGACCGTGCTGGGCCTGGCGCAGATCAACCCGGTGGCCGCGGTGAAGGTACCGGTGCTGGGGGCCAATCACCCCAGCTATATCTGGTATGCCGCCGACCCCGAGAACTATGACGGCGACCAGGCCCGCGCCGACGCCGTGGGCCTGAAAACCATGGGCCAGGACCTCAGTGCCGCGTGCTGGCAGGCTGCGATGGGCTCCCAGCCCGGCGCCGACCCCGCCGCGCAACTGCAACGCTGCACCCAAACCTGGCAGGACAGCCAGAAAACCCAGACCTGCGAACTGTTCTATACCTCGATCCGCAAGCTGTCGCCGGCCGACGCCCAAACCCAGTGCGCGACCCCGGCCGTCAGCGTACAACTCCAGCAACTCCAGGCTCCCGCCACCGATGCGGCCGTCACCCCGGCCTTGTGATAACACCTCGCGTCAGCCATGGCTGACGCGATAACTAGCGGATATCTACTGTCAGAAATGACAGTAGACCCTGGTGCTTTTTTGCGCGAGGCTTGGCCAGCACCGACTGCCGCACCAGAGCTGGAGCGCTCTGGATGGCATTGATGCACCCGTGCCGGAACAAGGATCGTTATGAAAATGGACAAGCTCGGCAAAAGCACCCGCGACTGCCTCTATCCTTTTGACGAACTGCAGGTCAGCGATGGCTATCCCTCCAGGCAAGACTTCGCCGTCAGCACGCCCACGGGCGGGCAGATTTCGGGGCTCAGCAGCCTGCAAACAGTTCGGCATATCTGCCGCGTGTGCCGGTTTTCCGGGGTAATGGTGCCGGCCCGCGGCCCCTGGACCCGGCAGATGATGCACGGCGTGCACCTGCACGACCCGTGGTTCACCGGGTTACTGGCGCACTCCTGCGACCCCAATGTGTTTTTGGACATGAGCGAGCTGTGGATGTGGTCGCTCAAGGACATCGCCCGGGGCGACCTGCTGTATATGGACCTGGCCAGCACCGAGGAGCAATTGCCGGCCCAGTTCGCCTGCCAATGCGGCTCGCCCCAGTGCCGTGGCTGGATTACCGGTTACGAAGAGGCCCCCAACGCCCAGGGGCAACTCTTCCTACAACACTGGTACCGGCAGAGCCGTTGTTGACGCTCCCTACGATGCGCCCGCCGGACGCAGCCGATACTGCGGCGGCAATTGCTCGAAACCGCTGATGGTGGCGTTCAGGCTTTTCCAGCGCCCGTCCTTGATCCCGTAGATGCAGCCATGGATCGACAGGCTCTGGCCGCGATGCCAGGCGTTCTGCACGATGCTGGTATGGCCGACGTTGGCCACTTGCTGGATCACGTTCAACTCGCAGAGGCGGTCAACCCGCTCTTCTTCGGTGGGCAATTGGCCCAGCGCTTCGCGGTGTTCGTAGTACAGGTCGCGGATCGAACGCAGCCAACCGTCGATCAGGCCCAATTGGCGATCCTGCATCGAGGCACGCACACCGCCGCAGCCATAGTGGCCGGTGACGAGGATGTGTTTGACCTTGAGCACGTCCACCGCGTACTGGATCACCGACAGGCAATTGAGGTCGGTGTGCAACACCACGTTGGCCACGTTGCGGTGTACGAACAGATCGCCCGGCAGCATGCCGACGATCTCGTTGGCCGGCACCCGCGCGTCGGAACAGCCGATCCACAGGTACTCGGGGGTTTGCTGGCGGGCCAGTTTGGCGAAGAAATCCGGGTCTTCCTGGGTGATCGCGTCGGCCCAGCGCTCGTTGTTATCAATCAGGTCTTGTAGTTCGTTCATGCTGTGAAGCCTCAAGAATGATGCGCAGCTTTGACAGACGAGCGCCGTTCGGCGTCACGTTGGCCAGGCAGATCGTCGCACGCCTGGAAAATCTCTGAATCTTCGGGGGGTGTGCCTGTCCACCGTACACACCCTGGGAGCAATTGCCATGACCGAATCACGACGCCCCTACGGCGCGCCGCAGCCCGAACCCATCGATGACAACGAGGATCGCATGGGCTCGATGAACGAACTGGACTTCGACCGGGACGACAGCGGCGAACACCTCAATGAACTCACCCCCGAAAGCGAACGCCAGCGTGACGCCCCACCACCGCGGCATCATGAAGCCGGAATGACCGGTGCTACCACGCCCGACCACGAACTGACCGACGACGACCTCAGCAGAGAAACCCTGATCCTCGAAGACGGCGCCCGCGACGCCCAGGAAGCCGGCGAAGACAACCCCGCCGATTGGGACCTGAGCATAGTGGACGAAGACGACATCGGCGGCGGCAATGGCTGGGACGAAGCCGAACTGGCCGAGCGCGAACCGGTGGATGGCAACCGCTAGCCAAGCGGTACCTGGGCTGACGCCATCGCGGGCGAGCGGAGCGCTGCCCGGCCCGCACCCACCAAAGCGCAGAGTCTTGTGGAAAACCCTTGTGGGAGCAGGCTTGCCCGCTCCCACAACAAACCCTCTCACAGAAGGTTGTTGAGCCGGCCACAAAGCCCCTGCTCGCGATACTTTCAGTCAGTCAACCAAGGTACAAGCCATCACCACCGCATCCTCGCGCCCGCCCACGGCCGGGTAGTAGTCGCGGCGGCGGCCGATTTCGTTGAAGCCGTAGCGCTCATAGAGGCGAAACGCCGCGCGGTTGCTGTCGCGCAGTTCCAGGAAGCACTCGCGCGCCTTGGCCTTGTAGGCGATGGACATCAGGTGTTCCAGCAGCGCCAGGCCCAGGCCACGGCCCTGGTTTTCCGGTTTGACGGTGATGTTGAGCAGGTGCGCCTCGTCGAGGATGATCTGCACCACCCCGTGGCCGACCTGCTGCTGGCCCTCGAACATCAGCCAGATGTGGTACTTGCCCAGGCCGTCGAGGAAGATCCCCCGGGTCCAGGGGTGGCTGAAGGCGGCGTATTCGATCTTCAGTACAGCGTCCAGGTCCGCCTCGGTCATCGGGCGGAAGGTTACAGCGTCACTCATCGGTGGGTTTCCAGCGCGCCATCAGCCGGCGCATCGCTTGCCAGACATCAGCCTTACGCTGTGGCTCTTCCATTAACAGTTCAAGGCCGGGCAAGGCCCAGGCAACGCCCAGGCCTTCGATCTCAAGTTCGCGGTGGTACGACTGCGCATCGGCCTCGCCGGCAAAACGCACCGCCGGCAGGCCGATCAGCCATAGGCAAGCACAGGCCTCTTCTTCCAGGCGCGCGGCGACGAAGCCCTGGACGAAGTCCCGTGCCGCCTCCGGGCCCTGGTCCATGGTGCCGCGCACCAACAGCGGCCAGCGCACCGGCTCGCCGACGATCTGCGGGCTGTCCGGCAGGCCGGCGGCGCGCAGCATGTCTTTGAGCAGCAGGTAAGCCGGGTCGCGGCTCTGGAAGGGCTCGCCGGTGGGCAGTTCCACCAGCAGCAGGCAACGCCCAGCGCGCAGCAATTGCAGGGCAAAGCGCGGCGGTGGCACCTGGGGTGCGCGGGCCGGGGCGGCGGGCTTGGCCTCCTCCACCGCTTTGCTCGCCGGGCGTGCCACCGCAGGCACAGGCCGGGGCACTTCGACCCGGGGGCGCTCGCTCGGTGGCGTGGGCGTGGGGGTTTCGATCAGGTTCGGCACGTCGGGCGCGGCTTCTTCGCCCAGCAGTTCGGGCATCGCCAGCAGCTCTGGCCGCGACGGCGCGGCAAAGGGCAATTCGGTGCGCGGTAGCCAGTTGACCACCTGCATGGCGCTTAGGTAAGCGCGGCGACGGGACTCGATAAGCAAAGCTCGGCCACTTTTGGATAACGGAAAGTGCGGGGATTCTACCGCCCTTCGCCCAAGATCGCCCGCAGTTGATCGCCACAAAAGCGGCTACTCGTCTCAGCGATTGACCCGCGGCGCTTGCGGACCCGTGCGATGCAGTACAATCGCCGCTTTTAATCGCTAACCAGCCGGCCATTTTGATGATCGAACCCAAGCGCGTCTTGCGCGCCCTCGCTGAACACTGGGCCCTCCTGGAGCCGCTGTGCGAGCACTTCGACCAGGGCACCCTGAGCCTCAACGAATTGCGTTCACAGTTGGCCGCCCAGCAACTGGACAGCACGCCGCAGGACATCACCAGCCTGTTGGACGTGTGGATCCGCCTGGACATCCTGGTGCCCGTGGCCAAGAGCCCGAACCGCTTCGAGCTCAACGCCCAGATCCACGACTTCCTCGCCTACCTGCGCCGCGAGCATCGCCTGGGCCTGTGCCTGGAAATCGAAGCCTACCTGCGCCACCTCGAACGCCTGGCCGGGTACATCCAGGATGCTTTCGACATCCGCGACGGCAATGACCTGGCGCGCCAGTTGCGCCTGCTGGACATGCGCGTGCGCGATGTGCTGAAAAAACTCGCCAACGACGAGCAGGCCCTGGTGGCCGTGGCCGAGCGAGCCAAGACCAGCGACCGGCAGATCCCCCTGCGCCAGCGCTACGCCGAAGTGCTGGCGACCTGGGACGAGTACGTCGAGCCGATGATCCAATTGGTCAACGCCGACGGCGCCTTCGAGCAAGGCGTGCGCAAAGTCGAAAACGTGCTGCTCAAGATGCTCAGCGAGCAACAGCGCCTGGGCCACCTGGTGGACGACGACATGCTGCTGCGCACCCACGCGCGCATCTTGGAAATGCAAACCAGCGCCCAACTGACCCTGCGCCACGCCCGCGAGCTGCTGTTGCCCCTGCGCGAAGAAGCGCGCCGGCACAACGCCGTGACCCGCGGCGCGGCGCTAGCGCTGGCGGCGATCCGGCGCAAAGGCATCGACGCCGTGCCCCAGGCCGCCATGCCGCTGTTCACCCGTCCGCAGAGCACCTTCCTCGGCAGTTCCGGCCAGGTCGAAGCCTACGTCTATGCCCTGGCCCGTTTCGAGCCCAAGCCGGCACGCTTCCCCAAGGCCCACAAGACCCACAAGGGCGAGGCCCCACGGGCACCGCGCACCGTGCGCGAGATGCTCGAGCGCTGCGAAGGCGCCCTGCCGATGCCGGACCTGATGAGTTGGCTGCTGGAACAGGAGCCCGACGGCGCCACCGACGAATTGCTCTACTGGTTCTCGCGCCTGTCGCGGGAAAAACGCTTCAAACGCGAGCGCCTGGAGCGCCGCGACTACCACACCCACGAGCACCAGGTCAGCCTGCGCTCCTTCGCCCTGCTCTCGGCCAGCGACGATACGCCCGAGCATTCTGCGAGCACTCCTCATGCATCTTGATCTTTCCGAACTGTCCCAACTGGCGCCGATCTTTCGCGAGTTGTTCAAGGGCTACCACGTCAGCCGCCGCGACCCGGAGCTGTATGCCCAACTGTCCAATTGCCAGGACCAGTACCGCACCCTGTTCAAGGCCCTGGGCTTTGAGCTGGTGTGCGACACCCGCGGCTTCTACTACTTCGTCCCGGAACTGGCCGCCGCGGCGGTGAACAAAACCGCGCAGCGCCTGGCGCTGTTCACCTTCATCCTCGTCGAGCACCTGGCCGACCAGGGCCGCGACCCGGTGGCCGTGCTCGATGGCGGCAGCCTGGGCCGCGACGAGTTGCCCTCGCTGCTGGACAAGTACCGCGACCTGTTTATCCAGGCCGAAGTGCAGACCCAGGAAGAGCTGGAAGAAAAAATCATGCGGCGCATGACCCAACTGGGCTTTGCCGGCGAAGAAAACGGCGTCTACCGCTTCCTGCCGCCGATGCACCGCTTCCTCGACGTGTGCCTGTCGGTGCAACAAGACCGCGACCTGGCCGCCAGCCTGCACAGCGTGCTGCCGTTGCCGGCGCCGGTGCTGGTCGATGACGACAGCGACGAACACCTGCTGCACACCGACGACCCCCTCGACCTCAGCCCGTTCGGCGCCGCGGACGAAAGCGAAGAAGACGCCCTGGCCCGCGCCATTGCCGAAGAACAGGAGAATGAAGCATGAGCCAGGAACGCTACGGCATCCGCCGCTTTGCCCTGTTGAACACCGCCGGCTACAGCCTGGGCCTGTTCCCCCTGGAAGAGCCGCTGTCGGTCTACGGCGCGAACAACCTGGGCAAGTCCGCCTCGATCAACGCGTTGCAGTTCCCGATCCTGGCGCGCATGTCGGACATGAGCTTCGGCAAGTACAGCCTGGAGCAATCGCGGCGTTTCTACTTCGCCTCCGACACCAGCTACATCCTCGTCGAAGTTGCCCTGCCCCACGGCCCTCACGTCATTGGCGTGGTCGGACGCGGCCCGGGCGGCGGTTTCGGCCACCAGTTCTTCGCCTATGCCGGCAAGCTCGACCTGGCCCATTACCAGAAAGACGACACCTGCCTGCGCCACAAAGAACTGTTCAACAACCTCGAACGCCTGGGCATCAAGGCCTATGACCTCAAGCCCGACGAGCTGCGACGCCTGCTGGTGGGCGGCCACACCTCCATTCCCCTGGACCTGACGCTGATCCCGCTGCGTTCGACCAGCGAACAGAGCCTGAAAACCTTCCGCGCCCTGTTCATCAACCTGCTGCACATGCGCGAAATCACCGCGGCCAAGCTCAAGCAATTGTTCCTCGATGCCTTCGAGCACAGCCTGCGCTCCGGCAGCGTCGACTACATCGCCGCCTGCGAAGAGGCGTTCCGCGACGTGCGGCGCATGGAGCAGGACTACAACTCGATGGTCGCCGCCGGGCCACTGGTCGAGGCGCTGGCCGCCGGGGTCAGGCAGCGCGATGTGCTGCGTGGCAAGTTGCATCGCCTGTCACCGCTGCTCGACTCCCTGCTGGGCACCTGGTCGGACTACGCCGGTGCACGCAAGGAAGAGCTGCTGATCCAGTCCGAGCATTACCGCAACGAGCAAGACGCCCTGCAAAACGACCAGCGCGGCGGCACCCAAGAGCTGATGCGCCTGGAGCGGGAAATCAGCGGCATCCAGCGCTGGCTCGGCGAACTGGCGGTGCTCAAGCATCGCTTCGCCCTGGTGGACGACGTGAAAGTGCTGGAGCAGCAACTGCTGGCCGCCAAGGACGCCCACGACGAATTGGCTGGTGCCCTGGCGCAGTCGCGCCAGTTCAGCGCCGAAGACCTCGAAGAACGCCTGCGGGACCTGGAAAAACGCCTCAAGTCGGTCAAGCAGCAACTCGACCACGCCGATAACAACAGCTACGCGCGCCTGCGTGAAGAGTTCTCCCAGCAGGACGTGGAACGCCTGATGCGCCTGTTCAACAGCGCACTGTTCAGCCTGCCCCTGGGCGAGCACGGCATTGCCCTGGACGAGGACGGCCAGTGGGTCAAATCCCTGGAAGTGATCCTCGACGGCTTCAAGGGCGAACGCTTTGAGGTGCCAGGGTTAGCCATCGACTTGACGCACATCGAGCCGCCGGCCCTGCAAGCCCTGGCCGACCGCGCCGCGCTGCGCGACCAGAAGGATCGCCTGGACAAAGAACTCAAGCAGCTCAAGACCCAAGCCGCCGTGGCCGCCGACCGCGCCGCGAGCAAGACCCAGACCGAGGCCCTGTACCAGCAGGTGCTGGACGCGCAAAAAGCCTTGGAAGACTTCCGCCGCGCCCAGACCTTGAGCGCTGAAGAAGACGAGAAACTGGAAAACCTCGCGCAGATGGAAGCCGCCCAGGACGAGTTGAAGCGTTCCAGCGACGCCTTCACCGAGCGGGTCCAGCAACTGTCGGCCAAGCTGCAATTGGTCGGCCGCCAGATCGGCGACATGGAAGCCAAGCAGCGCACCCTCGACGACGCTTTGCGCCGCCGCCAGTTGCTGCCCGCCGACCTGCCGTTCGGCACGCCGTTCATGGACCCGGTCGACGACTCCATGGACAACCTGCTGCCGTTACTCAATGACTATCAGGACAGCTGGCAAGGGCTGCTGCGCGCCGATGGCCAGATCGAGGCGCTGTATGCCCAGGTGCGCCTCAAGGGCGTGGCCAAGTTCGACAGCGAAGACGACATGGAGCGGCGCCTGCAACTGCTCATCAACGCCTACGCGCACCGCACCGACGAAGCCCTGACCCTGGGCAAGGCGCGCCGCGCGGCGGTCACGGACATCGCCCGGACCCTGCGCAACATCCGCAGCGACTACGACAGCCTCGAACACCAGTTGGCGCTGTTCAACCGCGAGATCAACAAACGCCAGGTATCCAACCTGCAAAGCTTTCGCATCGTGCTGGCGCCGAACAAGGAAGCCCTCAAGCACATCGACCAGATCATCCACAGCGCCGGCCAGTACGAGGAAGGCGAGACGCTTTCGGTGTTCGACCTCAGCCAAAGCGCCGACCAGGACAGCAAGAACGAAGAGGCCAAGGAATACCTGGCGCGCCTGGTGGCGGCGAACCACAACCAGTTGGGGCTAAAGGATTTGTTCGAGCTGGCGTTCGAGATCACCAAGATCAACGGCCAACCGGTGATCCACACCGACATCGACGGCGCGGCGTCCAACGGCACCACCATGACCATCAAAGCGCTGACCAACATGTACCTGTTGCTGCACTTGATGGACCGCGACCAGGCCGGGCGCGTGCGCTTGCCGTACTACCTGGACGAAGCGGCGGACATCGACGAGAAGAACCAGGCCGCGCTACTGGAAACCAGTCTGCAACTGGGCTTCGTGCCGATCCTGGCCAGCGTCAAGCCGCAGGTCTGCGCCCACGTGGCCATCGACCTGGAAGGCGGCAGCGGGCCCAATGGCATCTACATCGACGAGTCGGACTGGAAGTTCATTCGCCGCCATGACGAAGTAAAGGCGTTGCAGCCTGTCGAGACGCTGGCGCCGGAGTTGGACGAGGTCTGATCGACCACGCTGAAACGCAAAAAGCCGCGACCCATTGGGATCGCGGCTTTTTTGTGGGTTCGCGTTTGTGAGGGCGCCATCGCGGGCAGGCCCGCTCCCACATTTGGCCTGCAAATACACTCAAGCGTGGGAGCGGGCCCGCCCGCGATGAACGATAACGCGGTCCCTTTATTTACCCAGCGCAATTTTCGGCGCCCACAGCAGCCACTCGTCCTCGAACTTGTCGAACAACGGGAATGTCTGCTGGGCCAGCGCTGGGTTGCCCATGCGCTCGCCGTCCGGGGTGGCGAAAGCAATGCCACCCTGGATCAGGGTTTCCAGGGACTCGGTGCGCACCGTCGCCCCCTTGAACAGGCTGAAGTCCACGCCAAAGCCACTGCTGTTCCAAAACCGGCTACCACCACGCACCAGTGGCGCGTACTTGGGCTCGATCAGGATGTGGATCAACACCCGATCAGCGGTCTGGCCCAACTCGTACCCCGTGACCTTGCCCACCGTGATCTCACGGTAAGTGACCGGCACACCCACCTTGAGCGAGCCACGCCGCGCCGCGCTCAGCACCAGGCTCAGGCCTGGCTCGGCAACGGCGACCTGCGGCGGCTGGACTAAGGCAACGAAAGCTTTCTGTGGCCCGAGGTCTTTGACTGCCGGTTGCACCTCCAGGTAGCGCCCAGTGACCAGGGTTTCCAGGTTCGCGGTCTTCATCAGGCCCAGCTCGGGCTTGACCACCCAGAACTGGCTGCCGACCCGGGCGATGCGTTCCGGTACTTCGGTGATGCGCGCGGTGAGCAGCACCGATTGCAGGTCGTCGCTCAAATCAACGTCTTCGACCTTGCCCACATCCAGGCCCTTAAAGCGGATCGGTGTGCCGCTGCTCAAGCCATCGGCGCGCTCGACCCGGATGGTGACCACAGTGCCCTTCTGCATGGCCTCTTCGTGGTTGGCGTAAAGGCGGAAACGCGGGATGCGCTTGGTCAGCGGCACCTTGGCCTCTGGGGTCTCGAAGGCAATGCCACCGGCCATCAGGCTTTGCAGCGATTCACTCTTGACCTGGATACCGGCAGTCAGGCCGCCGGAAAGGGTGATGCCACTGGCATTCCAGAACCGGGTCGAGCCGTTGACCAGGCCTTCGTACTCTTTCTCGATGTGCACGCCGATAATCAGTTGCTTGCGGGTGCGGGAGAACTGGTAGCTCTGCACCGAACCGACCTTGACCTGCTTGTACAGAATCGGGCTGCCGACCTCCAAGGAGCCGAGGCTGTCGGTGAACAGCACCAGGTGCAGGCCGGGGGCACGCAGGTCCAGGGGCGGCGCCTTGGCCCGCGCCTCGAACTCGCGTTGTGGCGCGGCGCCCTTGTCACCCGGGCGAATGGCGATGTAGTTGCCTTTGACCAGGGCTTCCAAACCCGTGATGCCGGCCAGGGAGATGGAAGGTTTGACCACCCAGAACTGGGTGCCGTCCACCAGGTAGTCTTCGGCGAGCGGGTCGAGGGTCAGGTCGGCGCTGGCGCTGGACAGGTCCGGGTCAACCTTGAGGGCCTTGAGGCTGCCGACCTGGATGCCCTTGTACATGACCGGCGTGCGCCCGGCCTGCAGGCCCTCGAAATCGCTGAGTTTGACCTTCACGCGGATACCCGCGGCGGCTGCGTCGAAGTCTTCATACAGACGGAACGGCAGGCTCGGGTCGGTCGGCGGGCTGTCCTTGCGGTTCTCCGGCGTGGCGAAGGCAATGCCGCCGGCAACGATGCTCGACAACGACTCACTGCGCACCTTCACCCCAGACAGGTTGGCGTCGATGCTGATGCCACTGGCATTCCAGAAACGCGTGTGTTTGCGCACCAGTTTGGCGTAGGTCGGTTCAATGTAGACCTTGACCTCGACAGTATTCTGATCCTCCGAGAGTAGGTAGCTTTTCACCTCGCCGACCTGGATCTGCTTATAGAACACCGGGCTGCCGCGATTGAGCGAGCCCAGGCGTTCGGCCTTGACGGTCAGGTGCAGCCCGGGCTTGGAATCGGATAGCGGCGGCTCTTCGCCCAGGGCCTTGAACTTGCGCGTCGACTCGCCTTCACCGGGGCTGACCGCGATGTAGTTGCCCGAGACCAAGGTTTCCAGACCGGTGATACCGGCCAGCGACACGCTCGGTTTGACCAGCCAGAAACGGGTACCGGTGCGCAGGTATTGTTCGACGTCCTTGTTCATCTCAACGGTAGCGATCACCCCTTTGCTCTTGCCCTGGTCGTCCAGGGCGAGGGTCTTGACCTTACCCACGGACATGCCTTTGTAGACCACTTCCGTCTTGTTAACTTGAATACCCTCGCCGCTTTCAAAGCGGACCTGGATCGAAATACCGGTGTCGTTGTAGGCACGCCAACCCAGCCAGCCACCGATCACCAGGGCGATCAGGGGCAGCACCCAAATGGCCGACCAATTGGACGCGGGGCGGGTTTTAGCGGTAGGCAAATCAGTCATGGTCGTCGTCCGACTCCGTGTTATCCCAAATCAGTCGGGGATCGAAAGTTACTGCGGCAAGCATCGTCAAAATCACCACACTGGAAAAAGCCGCCGCACCGAGATTGGCCTCAATGCTGGCCAGCCGGCCAAAGTTCACCAACGCCACCAAGATGGCGATCACAAAGATATCGAGCATCGACCAGCGGCCGATGAACTCGATGAAGCGGTACATGATGATGCGCTGGCGAGCCGAAAGCGGCTGGTGCCGTTGCACCGAGAACAACAACAGGGCGATGCCCACCAACTTAAATGTGGGCACCAGGATACTGGCGATAAATACCACGGCCGCGATGGGCAACATGCCGTGCTGAACCAATTGGATCACCCCGGACATGATGGTGCTCGGTTCGCCCTTGCCCAATGAGCTGACCGTCATAATGGGCAGCAAGTTAGCCGGGATGTAGAGGATGGCGGCCGTCACCAATAAGGCCCAGGTGCGCATCAGGCTGTTGGGGCGGCGTGCGTGAACCAGCGCACCGCAGCGGGTGCAGGTTTGCTCGTCGGTGTCCGGCACCTGCCGGTTCAACTCGTGGCATTCCATACAAATCAGAATGCCTGCATCAATCGCCCGCATGAATATCCTCCCCCGACAATGCCTGCCAGATCTGGTGCGGCGACATCACCATTTCCAACCGAACTTGAACCAACAGCAAGCTGATAAAGCACACCAGGCCTAGGCCCACGGTGATGGCCGCCATATCCGCCAACTTGACGATGGCCACCAGTACGCCCATCAGGTAGACCTCGAGCATCCCCCAATCGCGCATATGGTGATAAAAGCGGTAGAGCAATAGGCCGTAACTGCGGCCGACGTTCCAGCGGATACTCAGCAGCACCGCCAACTGGCACAGCAGCTTGAGTAGCGGAATGCCCATGCTGCACAAAAACACCACGACTGCGACGCCTTGCATGCCGGTGTTGAACAAACCGAGCACGCCAGACCACACGGTATCTTCAGACGATTGCCCCAACAGATTGAGCTGCATGATGGGCAGAAAGTTCGCCGGGATGTACAGCAACAACGCCGCAATGACCAGAGCCAGGCTGCGTTCGACGACATTGTGCCGGTGGGCGTACAACTCATAGCCACAACGCGGGCACTGCGCTTTCTCGCCATGGGCTAGGTGCGGTTTGCGCATCAGCAGGTCGCACTCATGGCAGGCCACCAGGTCATCCAGCGGTAAGTCTGATACCTGCTGGGCGTGAACTGGATCAGACATAAAAGACTCTGGTCTCGGAAGGAAAAAGAGGGGAGCTATTCTAGTGCTCTGTCTTGAAAATAACTGTGCAAAATTGTCCGCAATAGATCGCCATAACAATGAGCACTTTTCCATCGCGCAAAACAAAACCCCATCTGCTTTCGCAAATGGGGTTTCGGAATTTAATCTTGACGATGACCTACTCTCACATGGGGAAACCCCACACTACCATCGGCGATGCATCGTTTCACTG
>NZ_JCBCUY010000020.1:0-112373 GCF_059862705.1 Pseudomonas sp. MF08817 | reverse complement strand
GCGCGGTGGTCTACAACGGCAGCGACGGCAGCACCACCGTGCAAATGGTCCGCCCGCCCGACGCAGCCACCAAAGCCCACAACGCGAAAACCCGCTGGGCCGACCCCTTCCTTTTCGGCGCACCGGGAGTGACGCAATGAAGCACCCCGTTTGTTTAGGCGACGCCACCAGCAGTGGCGGCAAGGTTATCGAGTGCCAGCTTGCCGGCACTCATCAGATCAACGGCAAAACCGTCGCTGTGCTTGGCGACAAAGCCACCTGCCCGCTGCATTTAGGCATCTACGCGTTTACACAGGGCCACCCCCATCGGCGCATGAACGGTCTGAGTGTGGTGATGGATGGGCATCGGCTGGCATGCGGCTGCCTTGGGCTTGCAAGCCATGGGGCCAGCGTGCGGGTTGAATGACTGCGCTACGGTGTTCAATCGATCTGTGCACAAGGCCCGCATCCCGATGGATATAGGCCTTTATTGTTGGGTGCAGGCCTCACCCCTGGCCCACATCCCCGTCCGGCTGATTAAGAAAGATCAGTACTCCCAGGATCGCCATGTAGAAGCGGAACGCGGCGTTTTGGCCGTTCCAGGTGGGGGATTGCCACATCATGAACCACTCGGCGCCGATCACCATGAAGCCGAAGAACCACAGCATGAAGCCCACCGTGAGGCCGGCCAACGCGTATTTTTTGGCGCGGTTGAAGCCGCTGCCGTGGCTGTGCCGTGCGCGCCATAACATCAGCGCGCCCCAGCCCAGCAGGGCGGCGGTGAGGGCTTCGGTGGCGATTATCAGGGCATAAGCCGCGTGCCAGAGCCAAGGGGTGTGGATGGCGCGGTGCAGTTCGCTGTTGTCGGCGAACAGGGTGTCCATGCTCAGCACATGGCGCACGAAGGCGAAGTTGGAGCCGTAGTCGGTGAGGTTGTTAAGCATCGCGAGAAAGGCGAAGGCCGCGAGGGCAAGGGTCATGGCGATTTTTGCGTAGCGTGTGGTCATGGCGTGGGGTCCATCCATTGGCAGGTAATGGACGACGCTAGCAGGCCGGGATTTTGGCGGTTGGGCAAGAAAGCCGCCATTTGTAGGCGGGGAATTACGAAAGTGTAAGGGTGGTTGTCATGTGTCGCCGGGTAAGTCCCAGGTGTGTGTGGGATTGCTCCGGTTGAGTCAAGGCACGGCCTGAATCCGTTGTAGCCGTTGTTGTAGCAAGCGGGCTTGCCCGCTTGCTACAGCGCGACGGGGAGCGTCAGGCGCGCAGGGCTTGTTGCAGGTCTTCGAGGAGGTCTTCGATGGCCTCGATGCCGACCGAGAGGCGGATCATTTCCGGTTTGACCCCGGCCTTGGCCTGCTCGGCTTCGTTCATTTGCCGGTGGGTGGTGGAAGCCGGGTGGCAGGCCAAGGATTTGGCGTCGCCGATGTTGACCAGGCGTTTGAAGATTTGCAGGGCGTCGTAGAAGCGCACGCCGGCCTCGTAGCCGCCCTTGAGGCCGAACGAAAGGATCGCCGAGGGTTTGCCCTGCATGTATTTGAGCGCCAGTTCATGGTGCGGATGGTCGCTCAGGCCGGCGTAGCTGACCCACGCCACTTGCTCGTGGTCCTTGAGGAACTGCGCCACTTTGAGGGCGTTTTCGGTGTGGCGTTCCATGCGCAGGGCCAGGGTTTCCAGGCCTTGCAGCAGCAGGAATGCGTTCATTGGCGCCAGGGCCGCGCCGGTATTGCGCAGGGGCACGGTGCGGGCGCGGGCGATAAAGGCCGCCGGGCCGAACTTTTCGGTGTACACCACGCCGTGGTAGGCCGGTTCAGGGGTGTTGAGGCCGGGGAATTTTTCCGGGTAGTCGGCCCAGGGGAAGGTGCCGCCATCAACGATCACGCCGCCCAGGGAGTTGCCGTGGCCGCCCACGTATTTGGTCACCGAGTGCACGACGATGTCGGCACCGAACTGGATCGGTTTGCACAGGATGGGCGTGGCCACGGTGTTGTCCACCATCAGCGGCACGCCACGGGCGTGGGCAACGTCGGCCAGGGCCTGGAGATCGATGATGTTGCCCGCTGGGTTGCCGATGCTCTCGCAGTACACCAGTTTGGTGTTGTCATCGATCAGTTCGGCGATGGCCTCGGCGCTGTCGTCGCGGGCGAAGCGCACATCGACGCCGAAGCTGGGCAGCAAGTGGGCGAACAGGGTGTAGGTGCCGCCATAGAGTTGCGGCGTGGTGACGATGTTGTCGCCGGCACGGGTCAGGGTCTGGATCGCGTAGTGGATCGCGGCGCTGCCGGCCGAGACGGCCAGGCCCGCGATGCCGCCTTCGAGGGCGGCGAGGCGTTGCTCCAGCACGTCGTTGGTCGGGTTCATGATCCGCGTGTAGATGTTGCCCGGTACGTCGAGGTTGAACAGGTCGGCGCCGTGCTGGGCGTTATCGAACTCGAAAGCGACGTTCTGGTAAATGGGCACGGCCACGGCTTTGGTGGTGGGGTCGGATTTGAAGCCGTGGTGCAGGGCGATGGTGGCGTCTTTCATGAGTGGGTATGACCTCCTTGGATTGGGTGGGGGCTCCGGGCGTGGGGAGCGGGGTTGTTGGCGATAGTTTCAGCGTGCCGTGCAGGTAATACCCCGTTGGCTGGCTGGTGGGCAAGCTTAGTCCTACAGAATCTATGGACTTTACTTAGATTATTTTCAGAAATGCCCCCGTGTTTACGGCATAAGCGTCACCTGACGCGCAGCCCTGCACGTTTGTGCCGGTAAAAGGTAAACTCCGCCCCCTGCGCAGGAGCAACCATGAACTATCGTCACGCCTTCCACGCCGGCAACCACGCCGACGTCTTCAAACACCTGACCTTGACCCGCCTCATCGCCCTGATGTCGCGCAAGGAGCAGCCGTTCGCCTACCTCGACACCCACGCCGGGATCGGCCTGTACGACCTGCAGGGCGACCAGGCCAGCCGTACCGGCGAGTACCTGGAAGGCATCGCGCGGCTGTGGGGCGAGGCGGACCTGCCGCCGCTGGCCGCCGACTATATGCGCGTGCTGCACGAGATGAACCCCGATGGCCAATTGCGCTACTACCCCGGCTCCCCAGAGCTGGCGCGGCGCCTGACCCGCCCTCAGGACCGCGTGTTGCTCAACGAGAAACACCCCGAGGACGGTGTGTTGCTCAAGGACAACATGAAGGGTGACCGCCGGGTGAAGGTACACCTGGGCGAGGGCTGGCACGTGCCACGGGCCATGCTGCCGGTGCCGGAGAAGCGGGCGGTGATGCTGATCGACCCGCCGTTCGAGCAACTCGACGAAATGCAGCGCTGCGCCGCGTCCCTCAAGGAAGCAGTGGGGCGCATGCGCCAGACCGTCGCGGCGATCTGGTACCCGGTCAAGGACCAGCGTGCCCTGCGTCGCTTCTACCAGGACCTGGCCGGCACCGGTGCGCCGAAGTTGCTGCGGGTGGAGTTGCTGGTGCATCCGCTGGACACGCCCAGCAGCCTCAATGGCTCGGGGCTGGCCATCGCCAACCCGCCGTGGGGCCTGGAAGAGGAACTGCGCGAGTTGCTGCCGTGGCTATCCAAGAAACTGGGCCAGACCCAGGGCGGGTGGCAGATGGATTGGCTTATTGAGGAATAAGAGTGGTGAGCGGCAAGTTTCAAGCGGCAAGTAGGGGGAGGAACCCGCGCTTGCAGCTTTTAGCTTGCCGCTGCGATCTTCAGATCGGGCAGGTCACGCCCGTGCCGCCGATCCCGCAATAGCCCTGGGGGTTTTTCGCCAGGTACTGCTGGTGGTAGGCCTCGGCGAAGTACACGGTCGGCGCTTCGTCAATTTGCGTAGTGATATCGCCCAGGCCGGCCTTGGTCAGCGCTTGCTGATAGGCCTGTGCGCTGGCTTTTGCCGCGTCCAGTTGTTCTGGCGTGGTGGCGTAGATCACCGAGCGGTATTGGCTGCCGATGTCATTGCCCTGGCGCATGCCCTGGGTTGGGTTGTGCAGTTCCCAGAACATTTTCAACAGGTCTTCGTACTTGAGTTTGGCCTGGTCGTAGACCACCAGCACCACTTCGCTGTGGCCGGTCATGCCCGAGCAGACTTCTTCGTAGGTCGGGTTCGGCGTGAAGCCGCCGGCATAGCCGACCACGGTGCTGACCACGCCGTCGCGTTGCCAGAGTTTGCGTTCTGCGCCCCAGAAACAGCCGAGGCCAAAGATCGCAAACCCCACATCGTCCATAAACGGACCCAGCAGCGGGTTGCCGTTGACGAAGTGGGTTTCAGGCAGGGCCATCGGTGTTTCGCGCCCGGGCAGGGCTTGTTCTTTGGTTGGAAGCACGTTTTTGTTCACCAGGATTTCCGAGCGCAAGACCATGTTCAGTCCCCTCAGTCAGGTTGAGTTGTAAATAGACAGACCGCCAGTGTGCCCGAGTGTTACCGCGCTGTCAGGCGATTGGGCCGCGGGGGTAGCGCTTGAGCTTCTCCACCAGCTCTGCGCCGGGGATGGGCCGGTCGAACAGGTAGCCCTGGCCGACGTCGCAGCGGTGGCGGCGCAGGAAGGCCAGTTGCTCGGCGGTTTCGATGCCTTCGGCGACGACCTTGAGCTTGAGGTTGTGGGCCATGGCGATCACCGCGGAGGTGATTTCCATGTCGTCCTGGTTGTCCGGGATTTCGTTGATGAAGCTGCGATCGATCTTGATGATGTCGATCGGGAATTTCTTCAGGTAACTCAGCGACGAATAGCCGGTGCCGAAGTCGTCCATGGCCAGGGTCAGGCCCAGTTTTTTGAGCTGGTCCAGTTGCTGGTGGGTGTCTTCCGTGGCTTCGAGCAGCAAGCCCTCGGTCAATTCCAGCTCCAGCAGCGAGGGCGGCAGTTGCTCTTCCTTGAGGATGCTGGCGATGGAGGCCACCAGGTCCGGGTCGGAAAACTGCTTGGGTGACAGGTTGATCGCCACTTGCAGGTTGCCCAGGCCACTGGCTGTCAGTTGTTTGCTCATGCGGCAGGCCTGGCGGGCGATCCATTTGCCGATCGGGATGATGAGCCCGGTTTCTTCGGCGACGCTGATGAATTGGTCGGGGCGGATCATGCCCTTTTCCGGGTGGTTCCAGCGCAGCAGTGCTTCCATGCCCAGCAGGCGGCCGCTGCGCAGGCACAGCTTGGGCTGGTAGAACACGTCCAGTTCGTTCTGGGTCAGGGCGCGGCGCAGGTTGTTTTCCACGAACAGCTTGTAGCTGGCTTCGGCGTTCAGCGCCTCGGTGAACACCTGCACCTGATGCTTGCCGTTGGCCTTGGCCTTGTGCAGCGCCAGGCCGGCGTTGCGCATCAGGGTTTGCGGGTCGCGGCCGTGCAGGGGCGCGCAGGCCAGGCCCACAGAGCCGGTGACGCTGATGAGTTGGTTGTCGACGAACATCGGTTTGTCGAGGGTCATCAGCAACTGGCTGGCCACTTGCTGGCCGCCTTCGAGGTCGGTGTTGTCCAGCAGCACCGCGAACTCGTTACTGGCAAACCGCGCCAGGCTGCCAGTGGGGCTCAGGCTATTGCGCAGGCGCCGGGCCAGGCTTATCAGCAACTTGTCGCCGGTCTGGTGGCCGAGGCTGTCGTTGATCCGTTTGAAGTTGTCGATGTCTACCAGCAGCAGGCTGATGGGCGTATCGCTGTCGCGGGCGAAGCGCTCGTCTAGGTTGCGGATGAAGGCGGGGCGGTTACCCAGGTTGGTCAGGTTGTCGGTGTAGGCCAGGCGTTCGATGCGCTGCTGGGCGAGCTTGGTTTGGGTGATGTCTTCGTAAATGCCGATGTAGTGGGTCAGCTCGCGGTTGTCGCCATACACCTTGGAGATGGACAACTGGCCCCAGTAGGGCTCCAGGTTTTTGCGTCGGCTCTTGAATTCGCCCTGCCAACTGTTGCTCTTGACCAGGTTGGACTGGGCGTCGAACAGCAATTCGCTGAGGTTCTCCAGCGCCGGCAGCTCCGAGAGCTTGTGGCCGTGGACTTCTTCGGTGCTGTACTGGGTGATCGCGGTGAAACTGGGGTTGACGTACTCCACCACGCCCTCGCTGCTGACCAGCAAAAAGGCGTTGGCGCTCTGCTCGACGGCGCGCTGGAACAGGTGCAGGGCGCTGGTGGCGGTGCGGCGGTTGTGGTTGTTGATGACCTGGGCGAACTGGTCGGCCAATTCGCCGGCAAAAGCGATTTCGTCGGACTGCCAGGCGCGGGTTACGCCGGTCTGTTCCAGGCACAGCACGCCGACGACCTGGCCATCGACGCGGATGCTGGCGTCGAGCAGGGCGTTCACATCCCGCGGGCGCAGGCTTTCGGCCATCTCCCGGGTGCGTGGGTCGCGCATGGCGTTGTTGGCGTCAATGGCGCGGCTGGTGTGCAGGGCTTCGAGGTAGCTGGGAAAACCGCTGGCGTCGAGCGGCGCCGGCACGCGGTACTCCTGGGAACTGCGGTTGTAGGCCGAGATTGGCACCAGTTGCTGGCCCTCGAGGTTCCAGATACTGGCGCTGTCGATCTGGTAGATGTCGCAGGCGCTGCGGGTAATCAGTTCGGCCGCTTCTTGCAGCGAATTGCCGGTGCTGTAGCGCTGGCGAGCCAGCAGCAGGATCAGCTCTTGCTGGGCGCGCACGCGCTCCAGGTGTTGGAGTTGCTCCTGCTGGGCGCGCTGGTTGAGTTCCAGGGCAATCTGCAGGCGGCTGTTCTGGGTTTCCAGGTCCAGGCACGGGGTGGTGGCGATGCCGTCGAACAGACCGTCCACCACCATCAGGTAGCCGCGCAGCAAGTGGCGATTGTGCTGCTTATAGGCTTCGCCCAACTCCAGCAGGCTCAACTCGCCCAGGGCGGTGTGCAGGGTGTAACGCACCAGATAGTGAGGGCTCTGGGCCAGTTGCTGCTGGATGGTGTCGTGCAACTGATAGCGCGCTTGCGGTTCCATCAGGCTGGCGTAGGGCGAGCCCACCAAGGCGCAGAGTTCGACGGCAGGCAGGCCGAACTGGCGTTCGCAATTGGGGTCCAGAAACAGCAGCGCCCAGCTAGCCTCATTCAGCCGCTCGAAACGCAGCATGCCGAGCCGCGAGGGCACGGGCAACTGCGTCACTACCTCGGCCGCCAGGCGAGTGGCGACATCAGGTTGGCTTTTCATGGGGAAACTCGCTTCGAAAATGCTGATCGCGCCGGGCTCACGCCCTCTTTACTGTTGCCTGCGGCAAGGTTGCATGATGCACAGCAGGCTGACAAGAGAGGATGAAGGCTAAGTGCTATAACAGGCTATCGGCAGGCGAGCGGTTTTCTCCAGAACATTGCCAAAGCCTGACTCAGGTCAACGGCCGCGGGGGACCGCCGACCGGTAATCAAGGGTTCAGCGCAGGGGGATTGCCACCGATTCGAGAAGTTCTCCGCTGATGCCTTGGAAGTTCACCAGCACCTGTGTTTGCTGGATGCTGATGTGCGCAAAGTTGTCCTGGCTGATAACCGCGCTGGTCAGGGTGGGCGTGTAGTGGTCCGCCGACACGCTCTCCAGTGGGCGGTCAAGGATGAAGTCGCTGGTTTTGGCGTAGGGCAGGAGTTTGGAGTTGCAAAACGGCGAAGACACGATGGTGTGCACCAGAAAGTCTGCATCCTGGGTGTGGGTCAGTGCGCAGGTCATGGAGCCATGGACATCGCCGGCGATGAAAATGACGTTTTGGATGCGGTGTGCCTGGATGGTGTCGAGAATCCGTTGGCGCTGGTCGGGGAAGAATTTCCAAGTGTCATCGCCATCGTTCTTGGCGTCGGGAAAGAACATCACGGTGGTGACGATGAACTTAACTCGGGCTTGGCTAGTGATGAGCCATTTAAGTAAGGCGGCCTCCTGTTCTTCGTCAAGTATGCGCCGGTTATTGGCGCTTAGTGATCTGCGGGTGCGGGTATCGAGCACGAACCATTCACAGTCGCCATTGGTGAATTGATAACCGTAGTGACTTGCAGGGGCGTGGCTAGAACCAACTTGCTCTGGTTGGGGGCCGTGGCTGTGTTGGTAAATCTCATAGGCGCGAATGGCATTGTCGTAGAGTGAGTTATCGGCACGGCTTTTTTTCGCGGGCCAGTTATCTTCAATTTCGTGGTCATCAAGAATCATGTAAGTAGGAACGTTGGCCATGAGGTTCTTGATATGGGGTTGGGAAAATGCGAGGCGATACTTATGCAGTATTTGGTTGTAACTTCGGTCGGGGGCGGCAAAGTTGAGGTCGTCCAAATAGACTTGGTCACCGATCATCAGTAAGCCGTCCAGTGGCGTGCTGGAATGCTCGGACAGTTCGTGAATGGATTTGAAAATACGATCTCCGAGTGCCGGCGCAGAGGGTATGCCCAGGGTAACCCGCAGGTAGCGACAGGAGCCGATGACGTAGGTCAGTTCGGTGTCTTTTTGGCGGGTAGCGGTCTTGAACGAATAGAGCGCTTCAGGCCAGTCCAGTGATAGATCGTTGGGGAAACCCGTGACGTCTTTGTCATGGGGGGCGCTGAACCAGCCTGCCTGGAATTCATAGCGGGCATCCTCACGCAGGTCATCCAAGGCAATGACGGCGGTCATGTCTTGCTGTTCGAAAAGCTCCGCAAAATGTGGGTCCGACCAAGAATCTGTGCCGCGCAGGCGATAACGCAGGGCGCAATAAGATGACTCTGAGGGAACGTGTTCGCCCCGTAGAAATATGCGTGTGCTGTGCAGCGTTGTATGGCCGACAATAGGCCCGACAGTGGCGCTAATCATATTCGAATCCTTTCGATATATGGGGGGTGGGTTTTTTCTCCGAGTGGGAGTGCGTGAATAAAGGCTAGTAAGTTGCGCAGGGTTGCTGTTTTAGAAAGAACGCCAATTGCTGTGTTCTATTGGACTTTATAGGTTGCACACTTTGCTTTGCCTGGGTGGGCTGAAGGTAACTGTGGTGTGGGAAAGTTCAGGCTTGCTGTCAGGCCTCTAAGAGTGACGAGGATATTGGCGGGCAAAAAAAAGCCCCGCCACAGGGGCGGGGTTGAGGTACGAGCGTGGCGCTCGGAAAACGTGGAGCCCAACGGCCCTGCGCAAGGCAGGGCCGGCGGGTGTTACAGCAGGATGGTGCGGATATCGGCCAGCAGGTCGCTCAGACGCTTGGTGAAGCGTGCGGCGGCTGCGCCGTTGATGACACGGTGATCGTAGGACAGCGACAACGGCAGCATCAGTTTCGGCTGGAAGGCTTTGCCATCCCAGACGGGCTGGATGGTGGCCTTGGAGACACCGAGGATCGCCACTTCCGGGGCGTTGACGATCGGCGTGAAACCGGTGCCGCCAATGTGCCCGAGGCTGGAAATGGTGAAGCAGGCGCCTTGCATGTCGTCGGCGGTGAGCTTCTTGTCGCGCGCCTTGGCGGCCAGCGCAGCGGCCTCGGCGGCCAGTTGTAGCAAGCTCTTCTGGTCGACGTTTTTGATGACCGGCACCAGCAGGCCTTCGGGGGTGTCGACGGCGAAGCCGATGTGCACGTACTTCTTGCGGATGATCGCCTTGCCACTCGGGGCCAGGGAACTGTTGAAGTCCGGCATTTCCTTGAGCAGGTGCGCGCAGGACTTGAGCAGCAGTGGCAGCACGGTGAGCTTGACGCCGGCCTTTTCGGCCACGGCTTTCTGTGCGACACGGAAGGCTTCCAACTCGGTGATGTCAGCCTGGTCGAACTGGGTCACGTGGGGGATGTTCAGCCAGCTGCGGTGCAGGCTCGACGCGCCGATCTGCATCAGGCGAGTCATCGGCACTTCTTCGGTTTCGCCGAAGCGGCTGAAATCCACTACCGGGATCGGTGGGATGCCCGAGCCGCCGGTCGCACCGGCCGGTGCTTCCTTGGCCTTCTGCATCATGGCTTTGACGTAGACCTGCACGTCTTCTTTGAGCACGCGGCCGTGGGGGCCGGTAGGGCTGACGGCGCTCAGTTCAACGCCGAACTCACGGGCCAGTTGGCGCACCGCAGGGCCGGCGTGAGCCTTGGCACCGCTTGGCGCTGGCGCAGCCACCGGGGCTGGCGCGGCGTCGGCCTTGGCGGCCGGCGCAGGTGCGGCGGCAGGCGCTTCAGCCTTGGGCGCAGGTGCCGCAGCGGCAGGCGCTGGGGCGGCCGGGGCAGCAGCGCCCTGGACCTTGAGCTTGAGGATGAAGTCGCCAGTACCGACTTCGTCTTCGAGCTTGACGCCGATGCTTTCCACGATGCCGGCAGCCGGCGACGGGATTTCCATGCTGGCCTTGTCCGACTCAAGGGTAATCAGCGACTGGTCGGCCTCGACGCTGTCGCCGACCTTGACCAGTAGCTCGATGATCTTGGCCTTGCCCGAGGAACCGATGTCCGGGACGTGGATGTCCTGGACAGTCGCGGCCGCCGGTGCAGCGGCCGGTGCCGCAGGGGCCTGGGCAGCAGCCGGTTTTTCCGCGGGTGCGGGGGCTGCGGCAGGCGTGGTGGCCTCAGGTGCCGCAGCAGCGGCGCCCTCGACTTCCAGCTCCAGCAGTTCGTCGCCTTCTTTGAGGCGGTCGCCCAGTTTCACTTTCAGGCTCTTGACCACGCCGGCCTTGGGAGCAGGGATTTCCATGCTCGCCTTGTCCGACTCCAGGGTCAGGATGCTCTGGTCGGCTTCGATGGTGTCGCCGACTTTGACAAACAGTTCAATGACTTCACCTTCACCGCTGCCGATGTCAGGTACGCGAATGAGTTCGCTCACAAAAATTCTCCTCAGCAGTCCAGTGGGTTGCGTTTTTCCGGGTTGATACCGAACTTGACGATGGCCTCGGCCACCACCTTGGGTTCGATGTCACCACGGTCAGCCAAGGCTTCCAGGGCTGCCAACACCACGAAGTGACGGTCAACCTCGAAGAAGTGACGCAGCTTCTTGCGGCTGTCACTGCGGCCGAAACCATCGGTGCCCAGGACTTTGAATTCCTTGGACGGGACCCACTGGCGAATCTGTTCGGCGAACAACTTCATGTAGTCGGTGGAGGCGATGACCGGACCCTTACGGCCGCTCAGGCACTCTTCGACGTAGCTCAGCGCAGGCTTCTGGCCTGGGTGTAGGCGGTTGCTGCGCTCCACGGCGAGGCCGTCGCGACGCAGTTCGTTGAAGCTGGTCACGCTCCATACGTCGGCGCCGATGTTGAACTCTTCGCGCAGGATCTTCGCCGCTTCGCGCACTTCACGCAGGATGGTGCCGGAGCCCATCAGTTGCACGTGGTGGGCCGCTTCGCGGGTGTCTTCTTCAAGCAGGTACATGCCCTTGACGATGCCTTCCTCGACACCGGCCGGCATGGCTGGCTGCTGGTAGGACTCGTTCATCACGGTGATGTAGTAGAAAACGTCCTGTTGCTCTTCGGTCATTTTCTTCATGCCGTCCTGGATGATGACCGCCAGCTCATAGCCGTAGGTCGGATCAAAGGTACGGCAGTTCGGGATGGTGCCCGCCAGGATGTGGCTGTGACCGTCTTCGTGTTGCAGGCCTTCGCCGTTGAGCGTGGTGCGCCCGGCGGTGCCACCGATCAGGAAACCACGGGTGCGGCTGTCGCCAGCGGCCCAGGCCAGGTCGCCAATGCGCTGGAAGCCGAACATCGAGTAGAAGATGTAGAACGGCAGCATCGGCTGGTTGTGGCTGGAGTACGACGTACCGGCAGCGATGAAGGAACTCATGGCGCCCGCTTCGTTGATGCCTTCTTCGAGGATCTGGCCCTTCTTGTCTTCGCGGTAGAACATCACCTGGTCTTTATCGACGGGCTCGTAGAGCTGGCCGACGGAGGAGTAGATGCCCAGTTGGCGGAACATGCCTTCCATGCCGAAGGTGCGGGCTTCGTCCGGGATGATCGGCACGATACGCGGGCCGATTTCCTTGTCCTTGACCAGTTGCGCCAGGATGCGCACGAAGGCCATGGTGGTGGAGATTTCACGGTCGCCCGAGCCGTCCAGGATCGCCTTGAGGGTGTCCAGGGGCGGCGTCGGGATGCTGATGCTCTTGGCGCGGCGCTGTGGCACGAAACCACCCAGTGCGGTGCGGCGTTCGCTCAGGTAACGGGCTTCGGCGCTGCCTTCTTCGGGTTTGAAGAACGGCAGGTTTTCCAGCTCATCGTCCTTGACCGGGATGTCGAAGCGGTCGCGGAACAACTTCAGGCTGTCGACATCGACTTTCTTGGTGTTGTGCGCGGTGTTCTTCGCTTCGCCGGCGCCAGTGCCATAACCCTTGATGGTCTTGGCCAGGATCACGGTCGGCTGTTCTTTGTGGTTGACCGCTTGGTGGTACGCCGCGTAGACCTTGTACGGGTCGTGGCCGCCACGGTTGAGCTTCCAGATCTCGTCGTCGGACAAGTCGGCAACCATCGCCTTGAGTTCAGGGGTGTTGAAGAAGTGCTCACGGACGAACGCGCCGTCCTTGGCCTTGTAGTTCTGGTATTCGCCGTCGATGACTTCGTCCATGCGACGTTGCAGGATACCGTCCACGTCCTTGGCCAGCAGTGGGTCCCAGAAACGGCCCCAGATGACTTTGGTCACGTTCCACTGGGCGCCACGGAACACGCCTTCGAGTTCCTGGATGATCTTGCCGTTGCCGCGAACCGGGCCGTCGAGGCGCTGCAGGTTGCAGTTGATGACGAAGATCAGGTTGTCGAGCTTCTCGCGGCCGGCCAGGGAGATGGCGCCCAGGGATTCGGGCTCGTCGCACTCGCCGTCACCCAGGAAGCACCAGACTTTCTGCTTGCCGGCGGGGATGAAGCCGCGTGCTTCCAGGTACTTCATGAAGCGTGCCTGGTAGATCGCCTGGATCGGGCCCAGGCCCATGGACACGGTGGGGAACTGCCAGAAATCAGGCATCAGCCAAGGGTGCGGGTACGACGAGAGGCCGCCACCGTCCACTTCCTGGCGGAAGTTGTTCATTTGCTCTTCGGTAATGCGGCCTTCCATGAACGCACGGGCGTAGACGCCTGGCGAGGTGTGGCCCTGGAAGTAGATCAGGTCGCCGCCGTGTTCGTCGGTGGGGGCCTGGAAGAAGTAGTTGAAGCCGATGTCATACAGGGTTGCGCTGGAGGCGAAGCTGGAGATGTGACCGCCCAGGTCAGAATCTTTCAAGTTCGTGCGCATCACCATGGCCATCGCGTTCCAGCGTACCAGCGAGCGAATGCGGCGTTCCATGAACAGGTCGCCAGGCATGCGTGCTTCGTGGGTAACGGGGATGGTGTTGCGGTACGGCGTGGTGATGGCGTAGGGCAGTTGCGAGCCGCTGCGGGTCGCGAGTTCGCCCATACGGGTCATCAGATAGTGAGCACGGTCTTCGCCTTCTTTGTCGAGAACCGATTCCAGGGCGTCCAGCCATTCCTGGGTTTCGACGGGATCGAGGTCTTGCATGGCTTGCTCCAGGGCGGAAAGGCTACCAGAATCGGTTGCCTGAGTTTGCGACTGGCCTTGTGGGCAGACGACATAAAATTCTTGGATGGCCGGCAGGTTGTTCCGGCGTCGTGTAGTTTTACTACAAATCGTCGGCCATTTCAGCCCTTCGGATGTATAGACGAGTAGTAAAACTACAGAAGAGTGACCCGTCTGCTCCTATTGGTTGATGAGAAAAAACGTTATTGCAGGTCTTTGTCGAGCAATGAAAGGTGACGGGTTGATGTTCGCTACCAAAAAAATACAGTTTTCAGCTATTTCTAACTTTTGTTGGACAGTCAGTCAGGTAGCGCTTTTCGGGCGTTCACTACATTGCCCTCTTTCTAATGCCGACCAAGGATAGACCATGAGCCTGCCCCCGTTGACCGAACTGCCGGCCATTCTCCTGCCATTGGTCAGCCGCGCCGAGCAGGCGTTTCGCGCCGCCGTGGCAGCCCTTGACGATGACCATGGCCTGGCCGCCTGGCCCGCCGAGCGTTGGGCGGCGTTTGCCCGCGTCACGGCAGCCAGCGACTTCGTGATTGAACAGAGTGTGCGTGACCCTTTGATGTTGCTGGCGCTGGTGCAGTCCGGCGAGTTGGACCGCGCCTATGGGCCGGGCGAGTTGTGCGCGCAGATCGCCAGCGCCGTGGCGGCCGCCGACACCGATGATGAGCTGGCTCGCATCCTGCGCCGCCAGCGCACGCGCCACCAGGTGCGGATCATCTGGCGCGACCTGACCCGCCAGGCTGACCTGGTGCAGACCTGCCGCGACCTTTCGGACATGGCCGACGCCTGCATCGACCAAGCCTATCAATGGTTGTACCTGCGCCATTGCCAACAGTTCGGCACGCCCACCGGCGCGCGCAGCGGCGAGCCGCAGCCGATGGTAATCCTGGGCATGGGCAAGTTGGGTGCGGTGGAACTCAACCTGTCTTCGGACATCGACCTGATCTTCGCCTACCCCGAGGGCGGCGAGACGGTGGGGGTCAAGCGTGCGCTGGACAACCAGGAGTTCTTCATCCGCCTGGGCCAGCGCCTGATAAAAGCCCTCGACCCGATGACCGTCGATGGCTTCGTTTTTCGCGTCGATATGCGCCTGCGGCCCTATGGCTCGTCCGGTGCCCTGGTGCTGAGCTTCAATGCGCTGGAGCAGTACTACCAGGACCAGGGCCGTGACTGGGAACGCTACGCGATGATTAAGGCGCGGGTGGTGGCGGGCGACCAAGTGGCCGGCGGGCATCTGCTCGACCTGCTGCGGCCCTTCGTTTACCGGCGTTACCTGGACTTCTCCGCGATCGAAGCGCTGCGCACCATGAAGCAGTTGATCCAGCAGGAAGTGCGGCGCAAGGGCATGGCCGACAACATCAAGCTTGGCTCCGGCGGCATCCGCGAGGTGGAGTTCATCGCCCAGGCCTTTCAACTGATCCACGGCGGCCGCGACCTGAGCCTGCAACAGCGGCCTCTATTAAAGGTGCTTGGCACTCTCGAAGGGCAGGGCTACCTGCCGCCGGCAGTGGTCGGCGAGTTGCGCGAAGGTTATGAGTTCCTGCGTTACACCGAGCACGCGATCCAGGCGATTGCCGACCGCCAGACCCAAATGCTTCCCGATGGCGAGCAGGATCAGGCGCGCATCGCCTTCATGCTCGGCTTTGCCGATTGGGCGGCGTTCCACGAACAACTGATGTACTGGCGCAGCCGGGTGGATTGGCATTTCCGCCAGGTTATCGCCGACCCGGATGAAGACGAAGGCGAGGAAAGCGAAGTGGTGGTCGGCGGCGAATGGCTGCCGCTGTGGGAGGACGCCCAGGACGAAGAGGCCGCGTGCCGGCAATTGCACGAGGGCGGTTTTGTCGATGGCCCCAAGGCCCTCAAAGCCTTGGCCGGCCTGCGTGGCAGCCCGCAGTTGCGGGCCATGCAGCGCTTGGGTCGCGAGCGCCTGGATGCGTTCATTCCCCGTTTGCTGGCCCAGGCTGTAGAGCACGCCGACCCGGACCTGGTGCTCGAACGGGTACTGCCGCTGGTGGAAGCGGTGGCGCGGCGTTCGGCCTACCTGGTGCTGCTCACGGAAAACCCCGGGGCCTTGCGCCGCCTGCTGACGCTATGTGCCGCCAGCCCCTGGATCGCCGAGCAGATCACCCGTTTTCCGCTGCTGCTCGACGAGTTGCTCAACGAGGGGCGCCTGTTCAAGCCGCCCCTGGCGCCGGAGTTGGCCGCCGAATTGCGCGAGCGCCTGACGCGCATTCCCGAGGATGACTTGGAGCAGCAGATGGAGGCCCTGCGCCATTTCAAACTGGCCCACCGTTTGCGCGTCGCGGCCTCGGAAATCGCCGGCAGCCTGCCGTTGATGAAAGTCAGCGACTACCTGACCTGGCTCGCCGAGGCGATTCTCGAACAAGTGCTGGCCCTGGCCTGGCGTCAGACCGTGGCCAAGTACGGCGTGCCGCAACGCACCGACGGCACCCTGTGCGATCCGGGCTTCATCATCGTCGGCTACGGCAAGGTGGGTGGCCTGGAGCTGGGCCACGGCTCGGACCTGGACCTGGTGTTCATCCACGACGGCGACCCGCAGGCCGAGACCGATGGCGCCAAACCCATCGACGGCGCGCAGTTTTTCACCCGTCTGGGCCAGCGCATCATTCACCTACTGACCACCCAGACCAACTCCGGCCAGCTCTACGAAGTGGACATGCGCCTGCGACCATCGGGCGCATCCGGGCTGCTAGTCAGCTCCCTCGGCGCCTTCGAGCGCTATCAGTTGAACGAGGCCTGGACCTGGGAGCACCAAGCCCTGGTACGGGCGCGGGTGTTGGTGGGCAGTGAGGAGGTGGGCCGCGCCTTCGAGCAGGTGCGCGCCCGGGTACTGGGGCGCGAGCAGGATCTGCCCAAGCTGCGCCAGGAAGTCAGCGAGATGCGCGCCAAGATGCGCGACAACCTCGGCACCAAGGCCACGGCGGCCGGCACGGGCGCCAATGCCTTCCAGGCCAGCGCACCGTTCGACCTCAAGCAGGATGCCGGAGGTATCGTCGATATTGAATTTATGGTGCAATACGCCGCTTTGGCGTGGTCTGCGCAACATCCGTCGTTGCTGCGCTACACCGACAATATCCGCATTCTGGAAGGGCTGGAGCAGGTAGGGCTGATGCCCGTGGCCGATGCCAGCCTGCTGCGCGAGGTGTACAAGGCCTACCGCGCCGCCGCGCACCGCCAGGCCTTGCAGAACGAGGCTGGCGTGGTGGCAGGGGACCAGTTCGTGGACGAACGCCAGCAAGTCCTGCGGATTTGGCGCGAGCTGGGGCTAAGCTGATGCGGGCGACGCACATCTAATGTGCGAGCGGCGCCCCACTGGGGGCGCCGCTTCACAATGACTATCGAGGCGGGGAGGCGTAAGCCTCCCCGTATCGTTTGTGGGAACTACATGAATATCCTGATCGTTGGACCCAGTTGGGTCGGTGACATGGTGATGGCGCAGACACTGTTCCAGTGCCTCAAGCAACGTCACCCGCAGTGCGAAATCGACGTGCTGGCCCCCGAGTGGAGCCGGCCGATCCTGGAACGCATGCCCGAAGTTCGCCAGGCCCTGAGTTTCCCCCTCGGCCACGGCGCCCTGGAGCTGGCGACGCGTCGGCGCATCGGCAAAACCCTGGCGGGCCAATACGACCAGGCGATCCTGCTGCCCAATTCGCTGAAATCGGCGTTGGTGCCGTTCTTCGCCGGCATCCCCCAGCGCACCGGTTGGCGTGGCGAGTTCCGCTACGGCCTACTCAACGACGTGCGCCGCCTCGACAAAGAACGCTACCCGCTGATGATCGAGCGCTTCATGGCCCTGGCCTACGCGCCGGGCGCCGAGTTGCCTACGCCTTACCCGCGCCCGGCCCTGCAAATCGACCCGCTGACCCGCGATGCAGCCCTGGCCAAGTTCGGCCTGAGCCTGGATCGCCCGGTGCTGGCCCTGTGCCCGGGCGCTGAGTTCGGCGAGTCCAAGCGCTGGCCGTCGGAGCACTACGCCAAGGTCGCGGAGCTGAAAATCCGCGAAGGCTGGCAGGTCTGGCTATTTGGCTCGAAAAACGACCACAGCGTCGGCGAAGACATCCGCAACCGCCTGATCCCGGGGCTGCGCGAGGAGGCGATGAACCTCAGTGGCGGCACCTCGCTGGCCGAAGCCATCGACCTGCTGTCCTGCGCGGACGCGGTGGTGTCCAACGATTCCGGGCTGATGCACGTGGCGGCCGCGCTGAACCGCCCATTGGTGGCGGTGTACGGTTCGACCTCGCCGGGGTTCACCCCGCCGCTGGCCGACCAGGTGGAAATCGTACGCCTGGGCCTCGATTGCAGCCCCTGTTTTGACCGCACCTGCCGTTTCGGCCATTACAACTGCCTGCGCCAATTGATGCCGCAACCGGTGGTGGACGCCTTGCAGCGCTTGCACAGCGCCCCGGTCGAGGTCCGTTAAGTTGCGGGTATTGCTCATCAAGACCTCGTCCCTGGGCGACGTCATCCACACCTTGCCCGCCCTGACGGACGCCGCCCGTGCCATCCCCGGCATCACCTTCGATTGGGTGGTGGAAGAAGGCTTCGCCGAGATCCCCACTTGGCACCCGGCCGTGGGCAAGGTGTTGCCCGTGGCGATCCGCCGCTGGCGGCAGAACCTCTGGCAAACCTTCAAAAGTGGCGAATGGCGGCGCTTCAAGCAAAGCGTGCGCGCCAACAAATACGACCTAGTGATCGACGCCCAGGGCCTGCTCAAAAGTGCCTGGCTGACCCGCTATGTTCGCGCCCCGGTGGCCGGTTTCGATCGCCAGTCGGCCCGCGAGCCGTTGGCGGCGCGCTTCTATTCCCGGCGCTTGGCGGTGGCCCGTGGGCAGCATGCGGTTGAACGCCTGCGCCAGTTGTTCGCCGTGGCCCTGGGCTACGACTTGCCCAAGGGCTTGGGCGACTACGGTTTGAGCATCGAGAAACTGGTGGAGCTGCCGCGTCGCCAGCCGTTCGTGCTGTTCTTGCACGGCACCACCTGGGACACCAAGCACTGGCCCGAAGCCTATTGGCGCGAGTTGGCCGAACGCGTGGGCCACCATGGCTTGGAAGTGAAGCTGCCGTGGGGTAACCCGGCGGAAAAGGCCCGGGCCGAGCGCATCGCCAGCGGTTTTCCCCATGCCCAGGTGCTGCCCAAATTGAACCTGGCCGGTGTGGCCAAAGTGTTGGCCGCCGCCCAGGCGTGCGTGGCGGTGGATACCGGGTTAGGCCACTTGGCCGCGGCGCTGGACGTGCCGACCATCTCCCTGTTCGGCCCCACCAACGTCGGCCTGACTGGCGCCTACGGCAAGAGCCAGGTGCACCTGGCCAGCGATTTTCCCTGCGCGCCGTGCCTGCAAAAAAAATGCACTTATCAACCGACTGCGCGGGACCAGCAGCGGTTCGATCTCAAGCGCGAGTGGCCGCTGTGCTTCACTCGCGTCAATCCCGAGCGTGTTGCTAGCCGTTTAAGCACGTTGTTACTGGCTGAGGAATTGCGCTGATGCAACTGGCTTTCGTCCTTTATAAATACTTCCCGTTTGGCGGTTTGCAGCGCGACTTCATGCGCATCGCCCTGGAGTGCCAGCAGCGCGGGCACCAGATCCGCGTCTACACTCTGATCTGGGAAGGCGATATCCCGCCCGGTTTCGAGGTGCTGGTGGCGCCGGTCAAGGCGTTCTTCAATCACAGGCGCAACGAAAAACTCACCGAATGGATGCAGGCCGACCTGGCCCGCCGCCCGGTGGACCGCTTGATCGGCTTCAACAAAATGCCCGGCCTGGACGTCTACTACGCCGCCGACGGCTGTTTTGAAGACAAGGCGCAAACCCTGCGCAACCCGCTGTACCGCCGCTGGGGCCGCTACCGGCACTTTGCCGAGTACGAGCGGGCGGTGTTCGGCAAAGATGCGAAAACCCAGGTGCTGATGATCTCCGAGGTGCAACAGCCGTTGTTCATCAAGCACTACGACACGCCGCTGGAGCGCTTCCACCTGCTGCCCCCGGGCATCGCCCAGGACCGCCGCGCACCGGCCAATGCCGACGAAATCCGTGCGCAGTTCCGCCGTGAGTTCAACTTGGGCGACAGCGACCTGCTGCTGGTGCAGATCGGCTCCGGGTTCAAGACCAAGGGCGTGGACCGCAGCCTCAAGGCCCTGGCGGCGCTGCCGGCGGAACTGAAAAAACGCACGCGGCTGTTTGTAATCGGCCAGGACGACCCCAAGGTATTCCAATTGCAAAGTGCCACATTGGGCTTGGGCGACCAGGTGCAGTTCCTCAAGGGGCGCAGCGACATCCCGCGCTTCTTGCTGGGCGCCGACCTGTTGATCCACCCGGCGTACAACGAAAACACCGGCACCGTGCTGCTCGAAGCCGTGGTGGCGGGGTTGCCGGTGTTGGTCAGCGCGGTGTGCGGTTATGCCCACTACATCCGCGAGGCGGACGCGGGCTTGGTGCTGGACGAACCCTTCGACCAAGCCCAATTGGCGCAGTACCTGGCCACCATGTTGGCCGACGATGCGGCCCGTAAGGCCTGGAGCCTCAACGGCCTGGCCTTCGCCGACACGGCCGACCTCTACAGCATGCCGCAGCACGCGGCAGATGTGATTTTGGCGGAGCAAGCGCAATGAAACTGATTCTCGCCGAACCGTTCAAGCGCCTTTGGGCCGGGCGCGATGCGTTCACCGAAGTCGAAGCCTTGAGCGGCCAGGTTTACCGCGAACTGGAGGCCCGCCGCACCCTGCGCACCGAGGTCGAAGGGCGCGGCTATTTCGTGAAAATCCACCGCGGCATCGGTTGGGGCGAAATCTTCAAAAACCTGCTCACCGCCAAGCTGCCGGTACTCGGTGCCGGCCAGGAATGGCGGGCGCTGGAACGCTTGCATCAGGCCGGCGTACCGACCATGACCGCCGTGGCCTATGGCGAGCGGGGCAGCAACCCGGCGGACCAGCATTCGTTCATCGTGACCGAAGAACTGGCGCCGACCATCAGCCTCGAAGACTTCAGCCTCGACTGGCGCGCCCACCCGCCGGCGCCGCGCCTCAAGCGTGCGCTGATCGACGAAGTGGCGCGCATGACCGGCATGATGCACCGCGCCGGGGTCAACCACCGCGACTGCTACATCTGCCACTTCCTGCTGCACACCGACAAACCGGTGCGCGCCGACGACCTCAAACTGTCGGTCATCGACCTGCACCGCGCCCAGACCCGCCCGGCCATTACCAAGCGCTGGCGCAACAAGGACCTGGCCGCGCTGTACTTCTCGGCGCTGGACATCGGCCTGACCCCGCGTGACAAGCTGCGCTTTCTCAAGGGCTATTTCCTGCTGCCGTTGCGCCAGATCCTGCGCGACGAAGCGCCCTTGCTGTCGCGCCTGGAGGGCCGGGCCAAGAAACTCTACGAGCGCAAGCAGCGTTACGGAGATGCGCTCTGATGGCGGGTTGGAACCTGGAGCCGGCCTACCGTCACCTGGACCAGGACTTCGGCAGCCTGGACGCCGTATTTGCCCTCAAGGGCGAACGCCTGACCCACGACCCCTTGTCGGAAGTGATCCGCGTCGAACGTGGCGGCATTCACTACTACGTCAAGCGCTACAGGGGCGCCGGCAAGGGCCTGCGCCGTTACCTGGGCAAGCCGCGGGTCAAGGCCGAATGGCAGAACCTCAAGCGCTTCGCCAAGTGGGGCATCCCCACCGCCGACGTCATTGCCTGGGGCCTGGAACGCAAAGGCCTGGCCTATGACCGCGGGGCGATGATTACCCGCGAGCTGCCGCACACCGAAGACCTGTCGGCCCTGGCCAAGCGCCAGGACCCGCGCCTCAAGGACCGGGCCTGGGTCGATGGCCTGAGCCGGCAACTGGCGCTCTACACTCGGGCGATGCACGAGCATTGCTTTACTCACAACGACCTGAAGTGGCGCAACCTGTTGATCGATAAAGAGGATCGCCTCTATCTGATCGACTGCCCCAACGGTGATTTCTGGCGCGGCTTCTGGCTCAAATACCGTATTACCAAGGACTTGGCATGCCTGGACAAAGTGGCCAAATATCATCTTTCGGCCACCCAGCGCCTGCGCTTTTACCTGCAATACACCCAACGCCCGCGCCTCAATGCGGCGGATAAGCAGCGGGTGCGGCACGTGGTGAGATTTTTCGAGGGGCGCGAATGATGGACTTTATGTCGGCGCAGGATCGCGCCTTGCTGGAACGTCATGGCCTGGGCACTTTCGACGCGCTCTGGGCCAAAGAGCTTGAGGCGGTGGACGAGCCCAACAGTAGCCGTGGCGGCTGGAGCAGCGTGTATCGCCTGGACCTGGAAGGGCGGGGCTTCTACCTCAAGCGCCAGAGCAACTACCTGACCCGCACCTTGCATCGCCCGTTTGGCGAGCCGAGCTTCGCCCGGGAGTTTCGCAATATCAGCCGTTACCAGCGCCTGGGCATCCCCGCGTTGGAGGCGGCGTTTTTCGGCGAGCGCAAAGTGCCCGGCGAAACCCGTGCGCTGCTGCTGACCCGGGCCCTGGACGGCTGGGACGACCTCGATTCGCTGTTGCAGCGCTGGGCCGAGCTGAGCGCTGTACAGCACCGGGCAATTTTGCAGGCCTGTGGCGTGCTGGCCCGCCAACTGCACGGCTTGCGCCAGATCCACGGCTGCTTCTACCCCAAGCACATCTTTTTGCAGGCCAGTGGCGACGGTTACCAGGCCCAGTTGATCGACCTGGAGAAAACCCGGCCCCTGCTGTTTGGCGTGCGCGACCGGGTCAAGGACCTGGAACCCTTGCTGCGCCGCACGGCGCGAGTATGGAATGCGGCGGATGTACGCATATTGCTGGCGGCCTACCTGGACCAGCCCACCGATAGCACCCTGGTGGACGCCTGGCTCGTACGCCTGGGCGCACGCAGTAGCCATAAGGAGGCCCGTTGATGGGTTTGTCCGAACTCAAAAATGCCGGTCGCACGCCCGCGCTACCCATCAGCCTGACCCTGGCCGACGCCGCGGGGCCTGCTGATTTGCAGTTGCTCAGTCTGTTGCGGGTATTGCCGGGCCAGCGTTATGTGGGGGCCGGGGTCTGGCGCGGGCGGGCGGTGCTGGCCAAGTTGCTGGTGGGCAGCAAGGCTGCGCGGCATTTTCAGCGTGAACTGGCCGGCGTGCGTTTGCTCGCCGAACAGGGCCTGACAACGCCGCTGCTGTTGGCCGATGGCTTGCAGGAAGGCGCGGGCGGCTGGCTGTTGTTCGAGTACCTGGAAGGCGCGCAGAGCCTGGGCGAGGCCTGGCATGCGGTGCAAGCCCTGCCGGTGCTGGCCGACGAGCAAGTCGCGGTGCTGGGCGAAGCCCTGGCCGCCATCGGCCAGTTGCACGCCAAAGGCCTGTGGCAGGAAGACCTGCACCTGGATAACCTGCTGCGCCACGGCGGTGAGCTGTATTTGATCGACGGTGCGGGGATCTGCGCCGAACAGGCCGGTAAACCCCTGTCGCGGGACAAGGTGCTGGAAAACCTCGGGGTGTTTTTCGCCCAGTTGCCCAAGGCCCTGGAGCCCTTCACCGAAGAGCTGCTGGTGCATTACCTGCTCAGCAACGGCGAGCACGCCTTGCCCCTCGAAGCCCTGCAAAAGCAGGTCGATCGCGTGCGGGCCTGGCGCCTGCGCGATTGGCTGAAAAAGGTTGGCCGCGAATGTACCCTGTTCGCCGTGCAGCGTGGTGCGTTTATGTTGCGCGCCATCCGCCGCGAAGAAGAAGCGGCCATGTTGCCGGTGCTGGAGCAGGCCGACGCCTTGCTCGACCAGGGCCACCTGTATAAAACCGGCGGCGCGGCCAGCGTGGGCCGGGTGGACGTGGCGGGGCGCACCCTGCTTATCAAGCGCTACAACATCAAGGGCTTTGCCCACTGGCTCAAGCGCTTCTGGCGCCCGAGCCGCGCCTGGCACTCCTGGCGTGAAGGCAATCGCCTGGTGTTCCTGGGGATCGCCACGCCCAAGCCACTGGCCTTGCTGGAAAAACGCTTTCTGTGGCTACGCCGTAGCGCTTACCTGGTGACCGAGTACCTGCCGGGCCCGGACATTCTCGAGCGCTTTGCCCCCTACGTGGCCAGCGGTGCCGCGCCCGAGCGCGAGTTGCAGGCCTTGGATCAACTGTTCGCCGAATTGATCCGCGAGCGCATCAGCCACGGCGATTTCAAGGGCCACAACCTGTTCTGGCACGAGGACCGCTGGGCGCTGATCGACTTGGATTCGATGTGCCAGCACTCATCCGCCAGCAGCTTCGCCCCGGCCTACGCCCGCGACCGCGCGCGGTTCATGCGTAACTGGGCGCCGGACAGCGGCCTGTACCGGGTGATCGACCAGCGCTTACCTCGATAAGCCCTGGTTCCGGCACAAGCCTGTTCCCGCGTCACGTCAAAAGTTGTACTCAGCCCCCGCCCCCGCATACCACGAGCGCCCCGGCGCGGCTTCGTAGTAGCGGTGGTTGCCGTCGCCGACGATCACCGAGCCCACGTACTGGCGGTCCAGCAGGTTGTCCAGGCGTAGGGTCTGGTGGAAGGTCCAGTGCTGGGCCTTCTGCTCGAAGCGGGCGCGCCAGTTGAACACGCTGTAGGCCGGGGCCGCGCGCTGCTGGTTGGTGTCTTCGACGTAGACCTTGCTGCGGTACAGGCCTTCGACGGCGGTGCTGACCCAGTCCCGGGGTTTCCAGTTCAGCTCGGCGAAGAGGGTGGTTTGGGGCACGCCGGGCAGGTAGTTGCCTTTGTCGACCGGGGTTTTGGCGTTGCCGCTGACAAAGTCGCTGTCATAGGTGGCCTGCAAGCGGGTGTAGGCCAGGCTGGTGCTCCAGTGCTCGCTGAGTTGGCTTTCCAGGCCCAGCTCGAAGCCGCGGCGCAGGGTGCGGCCGGCGTTTTGATAGCTGGTGCGGCCAGCGTCGGAGCCAGCCACCACCAACTCATCCTCGGTGGTGATCTGGAACACCGCGGCGTTGATTCGCGTGTCCTGGCCGACCTTGGCTTTGAGGCCGATTTCGTACTGGGTACTTTGCGAGGGCTTGAGGCCGAAGTTGAAGCCTTCGTCGCCGCCGGGGGCGTAGGCCAGTTCGGCCTGGGTCGGGGTCTCGAAGCCTTTGCCGGCGCTGACGTAGCCGTGCAGGTTCTCGGTGAAGGCGTACAGGGCGCTCATGGACGGTGTGGTTTTCTGGTAGCGCTTGTTGCCGCTGGCGTCGCCGTTGCTGAGGAACTTGTCGTCAACGTCCATTTCCATGGTGCTGTGGCGCAGGCCGGCTTGCAGGGTCCAGCGGCCCAAGGCCCAGTTGGCCTGGATATAGGGGTCGAGGCTGCGGGCGGTGTCCACTTCGTCGCGACGCTCCTCGCCCTTGACCCCCAACTGGCTGCCTTTGTAATTCTGGTAGCCGTGGCGGTCGTCCTGGCTCTGGTCGAAGTCCAGGCCGCCGATCAGCGTCAGCTCGCCGGCCACGCCATCAACCGGTTGCAGCCAGCGCACGCCGGCGCCGTAGAAGGTGCGGTCGAACTGCACCACGCCGCCACCGCCGCGTTCGTTGGCGGGATTGGGGATGGTCTCGCCCTTGTCGTTTTTAATCGTCTTGGGAATCGACAGGTACTGAATCACGCTGCGCTGCCCGGTGTAGGCGTTGACCTGCAAGGTCGCGTCGCCGATATAGCGTTCGTAGTTCATGCCCAGTTGCTGGTGGTCGATGCTTTTGCGGGTGTTGTAGTTCAGGGCGTTCGGCGTCACCGAGCGCGGGTCGGCCTTGTACCCCGCCCAGGTCTGGCCCAGCGGGTCCTGGGTGCCGTTCTGTTCCAGGCTGCTGTAGATCAGCGCCATCTTGCTGTCATCGTCGGGCTTGAAGTTGAGCTTGGCGAAGGTCTGGTCGCGGCGTGCGCTGCTGTGGTCGCGGTAGCCGTCGGTGTCCAGGCTGGAGGCATCGAGGACAAAGCCTGCGCCCTCCACCGCGCCTTCGGCGCTGAGGTGGTTGCGGTTCAGGCCATCGCTGCCGAACAGGGTTTCGGCGCCGATGCGCGGCGGGCCTTCGCCCTCGCGGGAGAACATCTGGATCACTCCGCCGGCGTTGCTGCCGTACAGGCTGGCGGCCGGGCCGCGCAGCACTTCGATGCGCTCGGCGGTGTCGAGGTTGAACGTGGCAGCCTGGCCCTGGCCGTCCGGGGTGCTGGCGGGGATGCCGTCGGCGATCAGCTTGATGCCGCGCACGCCGAAGGCCGAGCGGGCGCCAAAGCCGCGGGAGGAAATCTGCAAGTCCTGTGCATAGTTCTGGCGGTTCTGCACCACCAACCCCGGCACGCGTGACAGTGCTTCGGAGGCGTTGATGCCCAGTTGGCCGTCGCTGATCTGCTCGCGGCTGATGGCGTCCACGGAGTAGGGCAGGTCAAAGCTGGAGCTGATACTGCGCGAGCCGCTGACCACGCTGGGGTCGAGCTCCAGGGCGGGGCTTTGGGCATGGCTGGTGCCGATAAAGCCCCACAGCGTGAGGAGGACGAAAGGGGCGCGGGCAACTGTTTTCATTGGGGTGGTAAAGGTCCGTAGTGGGCCGCACGCAGGGTGGCGGCAAAAAAAGGGGCGCGAGTGTAACGATTGATGAGCGTGGCGGGCGGATTTATTTAGCACCCTATCGTTATTGACGGCCTCGCCATACTGTCCTTTGGTGGCGGTGGCGCGGGAAAAAGTCCCGGCGCGTCGCGCCCCTGTGAGCAGGGTAGCTGGCGAGTAGCGAACCGGTAGGCTCGATGTTGCGCGCCTGGGCTGGCTGCCACAGGGCTTGGCCTGCGTCAAAGGCGTGTCTACAGACCCTGGCCTTATTAGGCTATAATCCCGCCCTTTTACTGCCTGTCGCCGCTGTGCGAGGGCACATTCATCTCGGGCGCCCGCCGCCCGCATGCAGACTTACTAGAGGCTAGACCCCTGTGGCATTGACGATTCTTGGCCTGTCCGGCGCCCTTAGCCATGATCCTTCCGCAGCCCTGTATATCGACGGCAAGCTGATCGCCGCGGCCGAAGAGGAGCGCTTCGTACGCGACAAACATGCAAAGAACCGCATGCCCTACGAATCGGCGAAATTCTGCCTGGAACAGGCCGGCATCAAGCCCGGCGACGTCGATGTGGTGGCGATTCCGTTCGCACCCATCAGCCTGTTCGGCAAGGCCCGCTGGCACTATGCCAAGCGCTATTGGTACGCCCCGGACCGCGCCCTTGACGCGATCCTGATGGGCAACCGGCGCTACAAGCGTTATCGCAACAAAATCGTCTGGTGCCTGGAGCAACTGGGCTTCGACCCGAAGAAGATCAAGATCGAGCCGGTCGAGCATCACCTGGCCCACGCCTCCAGCGCCTACCACTGCTCCGGTTTCAAAGAGAAAACCGCGATCCTGGGGATCGACGGCAAGGGCGAGTACGCCACCACGTTCTTCGGCTACGGCGAAAACGGCAAGATCCACAAGATCAAGGAATTCTTCGACCCGGATTCCCTGGGCGGCCTCTACGGCGCGATCACCGAGTTCCTCGGTTTCGAGATGCTCGACGGCGAGTTCAAGGTCATGGGCATGGCGCCCTACGGCGATGCCAGCAAGTACGATTTCTCGCGTTTGGCCTCGTTCGAGAATGGCGAGTTGGTGATTAACACCGACTACGCCAACGTCATTGGCCTGCGTCGCTACAAAGAGAACGGCAAGGGCTTTTACTTCTCGCCCAAGCTGATCGAGTGGCTGGGCCCCAAGCGCGAAGGCGATATCGCCGACGAGCCGTACATCCACTACGCCGCGAGCATGCAAGCGCTGTTCGAGAAACTGGCGTTGCAGATGATCGACTACTACCTGGGTGACGTGCTCAAGGAAACCGGCAAGCTCGCTTTCGCCGGCGGCTGTGCGTTGAACGTCAAGCTGAACCAGAAAATCATCGCGCGCGATGACATCAAGGAACTGTTCGTGCAGCCTGCATCCGGTGACGCCGGCACTGCGGTAGGTGCCGCAGCCTATGTGTCCCATGCCCGTGGCGTGCCGGTGGAGAAGATGGAGCACGTCTACCTCGGCCCTTCCTACAGCAACGAAGACGTGATCGCGGCCTGCGCCCGTCACCCGAGTGCGCCAACGTGGCGCAAGCTCGACAACATGCCGGAAAAAATCGCCAAGATCATGGTGGATGGCAATCCGGTGGCCTGGTTCCAGGGCCGCATGGAGTTCGGCCCACGTGCCCTCGGTGGGCGCTCGATCATCGGTTGCCCAAGCGCCACCGGCGTGGCGGACCGAATCAACCACCAGATCAAGTTCCGCGAGCGCTGGAGGCCTTTCTGCCCGTCCATGCTCGACACCGTCGCGCCGCAGATGATTAAGGTCGATCACCCGGCGCCGTTCATGACCTTCACTTTCGAAGTGGCCGAGGAGTGGAAAACCCGCGTGCCGGAGGTGGTCCACGAAGACGGTACATCCCGCGCCCAGGTGCTCAAGCGCGATTACAACCCGCGTTACTACGACATGATGAAAGCGCTGGAGGTGCTGACCGGCAATGGCGTGTCGTTGAACACCTCGCTCAACCGCCGTGGCGAGCCGATGATCTGCTCGCCCACCGATGCGCTGAATATGTTCTTCGGCTCGGATCTGCAGTACCTCATCATGGAAGACATTTTGGTGGTCAAGGATGGCGCGGACGACTACACCGTTGACTGAGTTACTGATTAGCGTTGTTATCCCGGCCTACAACTACGCCAAGACCTTGCCTCGTGCGGTGAACTCGGTGTTGGCGCAGCTAGGGCAGGCGAACGCAGAGCTTTTGGTCATCGATGATGGCTCCACGGACGAAACTCCTCAGGTGCTGGAGCACTTGCAGGATGAGCACCCGGGGCTTTTTCGCGTGATACGCAAGGTCAATGGCGGCCTGGCTTCTGTGCGTAACCTGGGCATCCTGAAGGGGAAGGGACAGTACCTGATCTTTCTTGACGCCGATGACGAGATGGCGCCGGGGGCGCTGAAGGCAGTGACGCAGCATATTGCGGCCGCTCCCCAGACGCGGTTGATTATCGGCGGCCATTGGTCGGTGTTCGAGGACGGCTCCCGTACGCTGCATCACGTTAAGCCTTTGCCCGTCACGGCGCGCGAACGGGTGCGTGGGTACTTGCTGGACAAGACCGTGTCGCTGTCCAATGGCGCCTGCGCCATGCACCGCGAGGTGTTCGCGCCTGGTAATTATCCCGAGCATTTGCGTAACGCCGAAGACCTGCCGGTGTTCGCCCAGGTGCTGGCGCGGTTCCCGTGCAGTGTGCTCGACCAGCCATTGGCACTGATCTACAAGCACCCGGGCAGCATGCGCCACGACCTCAAGCAGAGCCTGGCGGCCGGTGTGGGCATGGTGGAGGAAGTGTTTTCCCCGGCGCGCATGCCCGCTGATTTGCAGGACTTGCGCCAGGCGTTCCTGGCCCAGCGCTGCCTGTCGTTGTTCCGCGATTGCTACAGCGCGGGTGATTACGCCAATGCCAGGAAGTTCTATGCCCTGGCCGTGCGCACGGACTGGCGTTCGCTGATGCGCTGGTCCTATACCCGCAAGGCCATCCGATTGCTTTTCGCGTGAGTGTGTTGATGCCTATACAGGGAAGTTGGGCACAAAAGGCCCGTGAGCTGGATCGTTATCGCTGGAAACTGCTGCGCGAGCGCCATGGTCGCTGCGCCAGTGCCCTGCGTTTGCTGCGCGACTTTCTGGTGGATGTGGCAGTTGGCGTCCGTGCCAGGCTGTGCTTGAGCCGCGTGCTGGAACCGACGCCTTGCGAGGTGCTGTTGCTGCACTCGGCGCCCAAGTCCATGGCGTTGCAGCGCAAGAACATTCTGATCGACGCGGTGCGCCATCGGGGCCTGCAATTGGCCGAGGCGGCGCTGCGCTCGGCGCCGGAGTCCTGCGCCAAGCGCATGCTGTTGGCACCGCCCGAACCGGTGCCGTTGCGCTATCTGGCCTACGCGGCCCACGCCCAATGGCTGGTCAGCCAGTATCAGCCCAAAGTCCTTGTCAACGAGCGCAACGGCAGCCTGCACGCGCCTTTCCTGCGTTTGGCGCTGGCGGCGCGTGGGGCCACGCTGCTGCAATTGGCGCACTCGGCGACCCTAGAGCCTTCGCGGCGCCTGGCGATGAACGATTTCGACTATTACGGTGTGTTTGGCCGCAGTTCGCTGATGGCGTTGCAGGCACGCGGCTTGCGCTTTGGTGAGTCCACCGTGGTGTTGGTGGGTTCCTACCTGGCTGATGAAACCTACGATTTGCCAGTGGCTGATCCCGCGCTCAAGACGCTGCTGATCCTCGGTGTCGGTCCGGACCGGGAGAAAGAGCCCGGTTACCAACGCACCTACGCCTTACTGCGCGACTGGGCCGCGGCACACGGGCATTATCGCGTGCTGTTCAAGCGCCACCCGCGCAGCAAGGCGCAGTTCTGGAGTGAGGCGGCGGCGAGCCTGGGCAATGTCGAGTTGTTGGCGCCGGCCTGTACCTTGGCCGATGCGTTGGCGCAGTCCAGTGTGGTGGTCAATATCATGTCCAACGCCGGGTTGGAGGCGGGCTTGGCTGGGCGGCCGGTGATCTATGTGAATGCCGGGGATGACGCGGATATCTTTTCCCACGAGCAGTTTTTCGGCGCTCAGGTGCGCGATGGCGAGGTGTTTTCCCGCCGCTTGCAGGCGCTGGAGCTCGATTATCCGGGGCATGTCGCCCAGGCCCGGGCCTTTGCCGATTTCCACTTGGTGTACGGTTCGCAGGGGCTGGCTAAAACCGTGCAACTGGTGGACCTCCTGGCGCGCGGCGAAGACCCGGCCAGGGTCTTCGAGACGATTACCCTGGCCGCCGTAGGCTGACGCCTCAGGCGTTGAGCGCCAGGCTCAATTCCCTTTCGTTGCACACACGCTGATGAGCCAGGTAATGCTCCAGAAACTGGTTGTCTTGGAGCAGCCACGCACGGTCCTGGCGGTAGCGCAGCATGTGCTTGAAGTTGCGCAGGCGCAGGCTTTTGCGCAGCGGCTTGCGGTAGGTGCGCAGGTCGGCGATGTCGATCAAGCCCAGGGTGTTTTGCGGGGTCAGGACCACGTTGCCCAGGTGCGCGGAGCGAAAGTAGACGCCCGCTTCATGCAGGCGCGCGATGAAGGTGCCCAATTGCCCGCGCAGGCCTTCGTGGCCCGGGGCGGCGAGCAACTGGCGTAGGGTCTGGCCAGGGAGCGGGTCGTAGTGCACGGCGTCTCGCTCGACGCTGGGAATGCGGTAGACCTGGCGCACGCGGGGGCACTCGATGGCGCGCTCGCGCAACGCCTGGCAATTGTCGGCGAAACGCTGTGCGTAAGGCGCCCATAGGGCCGAGGTGAGCAGGCGTTTACGGCGGAATAGCTTGAGCATCGAACCATCGGCCAGGCGCAGGACTTTATCCCCTTTACCATCGGCTTCGAGAACGTCGGCGCCCTCGCGCAGGTTGAGGTAGAGACTGTGGTCGAGCGTTTGCATCAAGGCTCCGGGCTTGGCCTGACAGAATGGGCAGCCGGCTATGGTAGCGCAGTGGGCATGCGGCCAAAACCGCTGTGCTACAATCGCCGCCCTTTTTCAGGCAAATTGGCTCGTATTGCGTGGATCCCACGGTTCTTGTGCGCTCCAGGCACCGCTGGTTTTCTCCCGCTGAGCATTTCTAGCTTCTACCCTTTCTGCACAAATCAGCGAGCAACAGGGAATTGTTGTCGACGAACCTGTTGTACGCGCTTGTGTCGTATTGGCGAGATAGATGCGGTCTTTTTTGGACACCCTATGACGACAATGCTGTTCATTTCCTTGGCCAAACACCAGGGTCTGTATTTCAATCGTTTGCTTAACGAGACCGAGCTGGAAGGCAAAATCGTCATGCCTGCCCAGATGCCCTGGCCTCGGTTGTCGCGGCTCTTCAGCGTGCTGCCGCGCATCGACTGGGCGAGCCTGGTCGAGGAAAAGTGCGAAGAACGGCGGGTCAAAGACAAGACCGCGGGGCGCCTGTACCGGGCCCTGTTGCGCCTGGAACTACTGTGGGTGGCCTTGCGTGCCCAGGCCCTGCTGGACCGCGAACGCCCCCAGGCGCTGGTGTTCTGGAACGGTTCCCACCGCTATTGTCGGCTGCTCGCGGCGCTGGCTCCCGAAGGCTGCAAAACCTTCTTTTTCGAGAATGGCCTGCTGCCCAGCACCACGACCCTGGATGAGCACGGAGTCAATTACCTCAACTCCGTGCCACGGGAGGCCGAGTTTTACCGCAACTACCCCTATCCCGTGGCGCAGGACAGCGCCCCAGCCGTGCTGATTCCACGCAAGCCCCGTACCGAGGGCCCGGCGCCGATCGAGTTGCCGCAACAGTTCATCTTTATTCCGTTTCAGGACGACCGCGACAGCCAGGTGCGTTTGTTTTCGCCCTGGGTGCGCAATATGCGCGAGCTGTTCGCCCTGGGCGAACGCCTGGTCGAGCAGACGGGTGCAACCGTGGTGTTCAAGGAGCATCCTTCCAGCCGCGAGGTTTACCCCGACCTGCATGCGCGTACCCATGAGCGGCTGTTGTTCGCCAATGGCAACCCCACCCAGCAGTTGATCGAGGCCAGCCAGTTCGTCATTACCCTGAACTCGACCGTTGGCCTGGAAAGCCTGCTATTGGGTAAGCCGGTGCTGACGCTGGGTCAGGCGTTCTTCACTATCGAAGGCTTGGTGATGCACGCTGACAGCGTCGATCAACTGCTGGCGTTGGTGCGGGCCTATCCACAGTGGCCATTGGATGAGTCGCTGCGGCGCAATTTCTTGCACTACTTGACTGAACACTACTGCATCAAGGGCGCCTGGAAAGAGGCGGATGCAGCTCATTTGCGGCAAGTGGCCAATCGGATGCTGGGTAAGACAGGTTGCTGAAAAGCATGAAAAAACTGTTTGCAAAGGATGTGCTGGCGGTGTGGGCATCCCTGGGCTTGATCGTGATGCTGTGCGGGGCATGGGTCTTGCCGAGCAACAAGCTCTATCACCAACTGCTGACCCTTTTACTATGGCTGCCGGCTGTATTGGCGCTGTTGCATCGCGATGTACGGCGGATGCTCAAGCAGCCGGAATGGTGGCTCTTTGCTGCGTTCATGGTTTGGACCCTCGTGGTGCTGGCGTTCAAGGGGGGCGAGGATGTGATCGGCAAGGCCAAGGTGACGTTGTATGTGGCCCTGACGTTGCTGGGCATCGTGCTGGCCGCGCAGAGTCCGAAGTGGCGCGTAGAAGCGGTGTTGTTCTATTCCTCTATCCTGGGTGGTGTGTTCGCGTTGGTTTCGCTGACGTCCTTCTATCTGTTGGCGGAACAACCGATCAAGGGACGGCTGGTGGCTGTCGGTCTATGGGATACCGCGATCATGGCGGCCCACGCCGTGGGCGCCTTGGCGATTCTCGGGCTGTGCGTCGTCCAGGCCCGGCGCTGTTCGCCTTGGGTCATGCTGCTATTGTTGATTCCGGCGTTCGGCTATGTGGCGTTCCTGGGCTTTAGCCAGACCCGTGGGGTGTGGATCGCCCTGGCGACCTGTTTGCTGGTGATGAGCGTGGCGCGGCCCTCGCGCCTGGGCACAGGGCTGGTGGCTCTGGCGGTACTGGGGTTGGCGGTCATTGCCTTGCTCCAGCCGCACATCCTGTTGCAGCGCGGGTTGTCGTACCGCCCGCAGTTGTGGGGCGGGGGCATGCAGTTGCTGCTCGACCACTGGGCGATGGGGCTGGGGTTTCATGAGTATTGGATCCCTGTCGAACAACTGGACCGAGCGTTCAAGCACCCCCACAACCTGTTCCTGGACACCGGCGTGCGCGAAGGCGTGATCGGCCTGCTGCTGTTCGGCTGGCTGTGGTTGGCGGCGGGTTGGCGCGGCTGGACTTGTCGGGCACAGCCGCTGGGCCGGGCATTGCTGGCGCTGTGGGTGTTTGCCGGGGCGTCGCTGATGACCGATGGCATCGGGCTTTGGCTCAAGCCCAACGCAGACTGGTTGATTACCTGGTTGCCGATTGGCTTGAGCATGGTGCTGGCGGCGCGGGTGCGTTGTGAAACCGACGCTAATGCAGTGGCTTCCCCGCCTTAGTCAATGTTGGTAGGGGTTCGCTGTTACAATCCGCAGCTTGTCTGTCTTTTCAAATGTACGAGGCGTGCCGAATGGCCAATTCCGACCAGCAATCGAGTATGAAGATCTACCTGCGGTTGCTGAAATACGTGCTCCCGTACTGGGGCGCTTTTGCCATCAGTATTGTTGGTTTCGTGCTCTTCGCCTCCAGCCAGCCGATGCTGGCGGACATGCTCAAGCACTTCCTCGATGCCCTGCAAAAACCCAACGACACCAAGTTTCTCGGTGTCTCACTGGTGCTGGGGGTGCCGCTGTTGATCGTGCTGATTGCGATATACCAAGGCGTCGGCTCGTTCCTGGGCAACTACTACCTGGCCAAGGTTGCCCGTGGCGTGGTCCACGACTTGCGCTGCGCGCTGTTCGACAACCTGCTGACCCTGCCCAACCGCTATTTCGACAACCACAACTCCGGGCACCTGATTTCGCGCATCACCTACAACGTGACCATGGTCACCGGCGCCGCGACCGACGCCATCAAAGTGGTGATCCGCGAAGGCCTGACGGTGGTGTTCCTGTTCGGCTACCTGCTGTACAGCAACTGGAAAATGACCCTCGTCCTGCTCGCGATCCTGCCGATCATCGCCGTGCTGGTAAGCAGCGCGAGCAAGAAATTCCGCAAGCAAAGCAAGAAAATCCAGGTGGCCATGGGGGATGTCACCCACGTTGCCTCAGAAACTATCCAGGGCTACCGCGTGGTGCGCAGCTTTGGTGGCGAAACCTATGAAATCGAGCGCTTCCACAAGGCCAGCGCCGACAACATGAACCGCAGCCTGGGCATGACCCGCACCCAGTCGATCTACACCCCCGTACTGCAACTGGTGATCTACATCGGCATGGCCGTGTTGATGTACCTGGTGCTGTACATGCGCGGCGACGCTTCGGCGGGCGAACTGATTGCCTACATCACTGCCGCCGGCCTGCTGCCCAAACCGATCCGCCAGTTGTCCGAAGTCAGCGCCACGATCCAGAAGGGCCTGGCGGGTGCCGAGAGCATCTTCGAGCAGCTCGATGAAACGCCGGAAGTCGATACCGGCACCAAGGAAATGCAACGGGTCAGCGGCCGCCTCGAGGTGCGCAACCTGAGCTTCCAATACCCGGGCACCGACAAGGTCGTGCTCAACGACATCTCCTTCACCGCCGAAGAAGGCCAGATGGTGGCCCTGGTCGGCCGCTCGGGCAGCGGCAAGTCCACGCTGGCCAACCTGATCCCGCGCTTCTACCACCACGACAAGGGCCACATCCTGCTCGACGGGGTGGATGTCGAGGAATACAAACTGACCAACCTGCGCCGCCATATCGCCCTGGTGACGCAGCAGGTGACCCTGTTCAATGACAGCGTGGCCAACAACATCGCCTATGGCGACCTCGCCGGCGCGCCGATGGACGATGTGCGCAAGGCGGCCGAAGATGCCTACGCCGCTGAGTTCATCGAGCAGATGCCCCAGGGCTACGACACCCTGGTAGGCGAGAACGGCGTGCTGCTGTCCGGCGGCCAGCGCCAGCGCCTGGCGATTGCCCGGGCTCTGCTCAAGAATGCGCCGTTGCTGATTCTCGACGAGGCCACCTCGGCCCTCGACACCGAGTCCGAGCGCCATATCCAGGCCGCCCTCGATCAGGTGATGAAAAACCGCACCACCCTGGTCATTGCCCACCGCCTCTCGACCATCGAAAAAGCCGACCTGATTCTGTTGATGGACCAGGGCCGCATCGTCGAGCGCGGCACCCATGCCGAGTTGCTGGCGCTCAACGGCTTCTATGCTCGCCTGCACGAAAAAGACTTCGTCGAAGGCACCGACGAAGCGATGACGGAGTCCCTGGCTTGATCCTGAGTTACTGGCGTGGTTGGCGGGAAAACGGTTGGACGCCCATCGATGCCTCGGCCTATGCCCAGGCCTGGCAGGCGTTTGGTGGCAGCGTGGCGACTCACCCGCAAGTGGTTGAGCGGCTGTCCGGGCTGGCGGGCATTGCCGTGCGCTACCTGGGGTGGTTCGTCGAGGGCGAGTTGTGCGCCGCGATGCCGACCTGGGGCCGCCATGTCGCGTTGTCCAAGGACGTGCTCAAGCACCAGGGCAAGCGCGGCTTGTTCGACCTGGGCAACGCCGAGATCATCCTTCCGGCCGCCGATGACGCCCGCGCTCGCGTACGTCACCGCATGCGCTACGTTTCCGAACTCAACGCCGCCAACCTCACCGGCCTACGCGAGCAAGCCGAAGGCCTGGCGCTGGCTCGCCAGCCCGAGGATTACAGCAAGAAATTCCGCTACAACCAGCGCCGCGAACAGCGACTGTTGGAAGATGCCGGTGGCAGCATCCGCCCCATGCTTGAATTGAACGCCAGCGAACAGGCGGCGATCTACGCCGATCTGTTTCAACGTCGGTGGGGTTTCGAGGCGCCGGGTAAAGCCCGGCTCACTGAAGTCTTCAGCCTGATGCGCGAGTTCATGACCGGCTCGCTCATCTACCTCAACGATGAACCGGTGGCGGTGCAAATCCTCTACCGCGTCGAGGCGCCCAAGTGGGTCAGCCTGGAGTACATCAACGGTGGGGTCGACCCGCAGAACCGCGAGTTCAGCCCTGGCAGCGTGCTCAGCTTCGTCAACACCCAGGCTGCCTGGGAAGAGGCGCGGGCGTTGGGCAAGCCGCTGCGCTACTCGTTCGGCCGCGCCGACCGGGAATACAAGGACCGCTGGTGCCACCGGGTGCCGGTCTACCAGGTGTGAGCGAGGTTATGCAGCCATGAGTGGACGCAAGCAACAGTTGCTCAAGCGCCATCGCCAACGCAAACGCCTGCTGCTGCTGGGCGCGTTGCTGGCGACGCTGGCATTCGGGCTGCTGGTAGCCTGGTGGCCGTTGCCGCTGTTCCTGCTGCTGGGCTGGATCGCCCATGAAGCCTGGTTCGCCGACCACCTGTTCTACGCCCCGGGTGATGATTACCGCTACGACTTCCCGCCCGGCACGCCGCAGTTTCCCGTGGCCCTGGCCAACGGCGTCCTGCGCGTGGAGGGCAACTTCGCCACGGCGCAAACCCTGGTCCTGCAGGTGTGGGTCAAGAGCCACTGGCTGGGGCGCCTGCTCGACCCGCAGGTGTGGATCGGCGACGACCGCCAGGACCTGGAGCGTGGCGTGGCGGGGGTGCGCTTCCTCAACCTCTCTGGGCAGGAGCAGGCCTTGGCGGCCGGTACCTTGCGCCTGCGCGGGCGCTTTTGTCGCCTGGCCCCGCAGGCCACCCTCCATGCCTTGAGCAACCCGGATTTCGCCCAGCAACGCCTGCTGGTCATCGCCCCCCATGCGGACGATGCCGAACTGGCGGCATTCGGCCTTTACAGCCGGGCCGCCGAGGTGGCCATCGTCACCCTGACCCAGGGCGAGATCGAAGCCGAACGCTTTCGCGACATGGGCCTGGACGCCGCCGAGGCGGCGCGGCTCAAGGGGCGCCTGCGCAGTTGGGACAGCCTCGCGGTGCCGTTGTGGGGCGGTGTGGCGCAACACAACTGCGTGCAACTGGGCTATTACTGCCTGCAATTGCCGGCCATGGCGCAACAGCCCGAGCAGGCGTTCGGTTCTCGTGAGTCGGGGCAAAGCGATATCCGCACCGTGCGCCAGCACAACGCCATGCGCCTGCCCGGCGATGTCGATGGCCAGCCTACCTGGCGCAACCTGGTGGCCGACCTGGCCCAATTGCTGGAACAGCATCGCCCCGAGGCGGTACTCACGCCCCACCCTGAGCTCGACCCCCACAGCGATCACGTGGCCAGCACTCGCGCCTTGATGCAAGCCATCGAGCAGAGCACCTGGCGCCCACGCACTCTGTTGCTTTACGCCAATCACCTGCACGACAACGACCGCTGGCCCATGGGCCCGGCGGGCTACGGCATCGCCCTGCCGCCGACCATCGAAGCGCTGCCGGCCGATGGCCTGTGGAGCCCGACCCTGAGCGCCGCGCAGCAGATGGACAAGGCCATGGCCCTGGGCATGCAGCACGACCTGCAGGGCCGGCCACCGTTCAAGCGCCGCGTGCGCCGCGTGATCCAGCGCCTGCTGGCCGGGCGCCGCTGGCCGCGTACCGGCGAGGACGAGTTCTTCCGCAAAGCGGTGCGCCGCCACGAACTTTTCTGGGTGCGCCCACTCGGCCCCCTGCCACCGGATGACCGCCGCTGAGCCTTGGCTCAGGTGCGGCCGCACACTTTCGCTATGTTATTATCCGCGACGCTTTTATCGCCCCTGGAGTCTCCATGAAGTTATCCATGCCACGTTTTGAACAGGCCCCTGTCCTGGTGGTCGGCGATGTCATGCTTGACCGTTACTGGCATGGCGGCACCTCACGGATCTCCCCTGAGGCGCCCGTACCCGTCGTCAAGGTTGAGCAAATCGAGGACCGCCCCGGCGGTGCCGCCAACGTTGCATTGAACATCGCTGCCCTCGGCGCCCCGGCCTCGCTGGTGGGTGTCACCGGTGACGACGAAGCCGCCGATAGCCTGGCCAACAGCCTTGAAGGCGCGGGTGTGCGCGCCTTGTTCCAGCGCATCGCCCACCAGCCGACCATCGTCAAGCTGCGGGTCATGAGCCGTCACCAGCAACTGCTGCGCATTGATTTTGAAGAACCTTTCGCCACCGACGCCCTGGCCCTGGCCGGCGAAGTCGACGCGTTGCTCGAAGGCATCAAGGTGCTGGTGCTGTCGGATTACGGCAAAGGCGCCCTGAAAAACCATCAGGCATTGATCCAGGCTGCTCGTGCCAGGGGGATTCCGGTGCTGGCCGACCCCAAGGGCAAGGATTTCTCGATTTACCGTGGCGCCAGCCTGATTACCCCCAACCTCAGCGAGTTCGAGACCATCGTGGGTGGTTGCGCCGATGAGCATGAGTTGGTGAGCAAAGGCGCTACGTTGATGCGTGAGCTGGAACTGGGCGCGTTGCTGGTGACCCGTGGCGAGCACGGCATGACCTTGCTGCGCCCCGAACATCCGCCGCTGCACCTGCCGGCCCGCGCCCGTGAAGTGTTCGACGTGACCGGTGCCGGCGACACGGTGATTTCCACCCTGGCCGCCGCTATTGCTGCCGGTGAAGACTTGCCCCACGCCGTGGCCCTGGCCAACCTGGCGGCGGGCATCGTGGTCGGCAAGCTCGGCACGGCGGCCATCAGCGCCCCGGAACTGCGTCGCGCCATCCAGCGCGAAGAAGGCTCCGAGCGTGGGGTGTTGAGCCTTGACCAATTGCTGTTGGCCATCGACGACGCCCGCGCCCACAACGAGTCGATCGTGTTCACCAACGGCTGCTTCGACATCCTCCACGCCGGCCACGTGACCTACTTGGAGCAGGCCCGTGCCCAGGGCGACCGACTGATCGTCGCCGTCAATGACGACGCGTCGGTCACCCGCCTCAAAGGCCCGGGCCGGCCGATCAACAGCGTCGATCGGCGCATGGCTGTGCTCGCCGGGCTCGGTGCAGTGGATTGGGTTATCAGTTTCCCTGAAGGCACTCCGGAAAACCTGCTGGCCCAGGTCAAGCCGGACGTGCTGGTCAAGGGCGGCGATTACGGGATCGACCAAGTGGTCGGCGCCGACATCGTCAGCGCCTATGGCGGCAAAGTGAAGGTGTTGGGCCTGGTGGAAAACAGTTCCACCACCGCCATCGTCGACAAAATCCGCAGCCGCTGATGGTTGTAGCAAGCGAGCGTGCCCGCGCTGGAGTGCGCAGCGCTCCTGATTCGGTGTTGTAGCGGCCACAGATTTAGGGTCGCTACGCAAGCCCGCTTGCTACCTAAGACAACAGTGTCAGTGCCCGCCACCGGGCACGATTTTCTTCAGCAACTGCCGCGCCTTGCCCGTCAGGCGGCTCAGGCCCGAGGCGTTGGTCGGTGCGCTCAAGCCTTGCTGCTTGAGCCACTCCTTCCACTTGATCCGCTCATCGCGCACCACCCAGCCTTCCTGGCGGGCGAAGCTTTCGGCCAGGTACAGGCCGCGGGTGCTGGCCGGGTGCAGTTGATCCTTCTTCAAGGTGTACAACTCGGCGCAAGGCTGGCCGTCCGTCAGGGGCATCAGGTACAGGTCCGGGCGCTTGCGATCCAGGCGTGCCACCAGTTGATCGCCCTCCAGCCGCTCCTCGACATGGAACAAGCTCAAGGACTTGGCTTCGCGCGGCACTTCCAGGCGCAGGTCGTAGATCAACTGTAACGACGCCGTGGGCAGGTGCACGTAGGCCCGCGGCCGTTCGATCAGCGGCAGGCTGGCATTGCGCACCGGGCGCGCCGAGCCGGACAGCGGCGAGAGACGAAAGGGCAGGGCTTCGCGGTAATGCAGCGCGGCGGCGTAGGGCGCCGGCAGCCAGGTGTCATTGAAGCGCCCGCCGAGCCAGCCTTCGGGGGTTTCCAGCAGGCATTCCTCGGCGATTTCCTGGATGGCGGTGTGCAGCGGCAGGTTCAATTCGTGGGCCGGGACGTAGCCGGAAATCAGCTTGAGCACCACATCGCCACGGTCCTGGCGACGCTGGCGCACCAGCACCCAGTAATCGCGGTTTTGCCAGTGCAGGGTCAGGCGCACCGAAACCCCCAGGTTGGCCAGCTCCACGGCAAAGCGTTCGGTATCAGCCACCGCCACCGGGCGGCGGCGTTGCAGGGTCTGGGCGAAATTGAGCGGCATGCCGATGCTCTGGTAGCTCAGGCCTTCGGGCGTGGCCTCTACGAACAGCGGCAGGGTCTTGAAGTTACTGGGGTTTTTTCTGATGAGCGTGCGCGACATGTCGGCTCCTTCTTGCGTTGGGCACGGCGTTAGCGACTACCTAATACCTTGGCGACGGTCGCCACATTGTGGGCGAGGTGCAGCGGGTTGATGGTCCCGACGATAGCACTGGCCACACCGGGATGGCCAAACAGTAGCTCAAAACTGGCGCGCACCGGGTCCACGCCGGGCTCAAGGCAGACGTGGCCGCTGGCCAGGGCTTTTTTCACCAGGATGGCCTTGCCGTGGGCCGCGGCGTAATCGATCACCGCGCGCTCGGCCTGCTCGTTGAGGTTGTAGGTGACCATGGCGCAATCCCCTTGCTCCAGGGCTTTGAGGCCGCCCTCCACGGTTTTGCCGGAGAAGCCGAAGCCGCGGATCTTGCCCTCGGCCTTGAGGGCTGCAAGGGTCTGGTACACCTCGCTATCAGTGAGGATCGCCAGGTCGTTGCCGTCCGAGTGCACCAGCACCAGGTCGATCACCTCGGTTTCCAGGCGTTGCAGGCTGCGCTCCACCGAGCGGCGGGTGTGTTCGGCGCTGAAGTCGTGGCGCGACTGGCCGTTATCGAACTCTTCGCCCACCTTGCTGACGATCACCCACTGGTCACGCTGGCCGCGCAGCAGCGGGCCGAGGCGTTCCTCGCTACGCCCGTAGGCCGGCGCGGTGTCGATCAGGTTGATGCCCAGTTCGCGGGCCATTTTGAGCAGCCGGCGCGCGTCGTCGTCATCGGGAATGGTGAAGCCATTGGGGTACTTGACCCCTTGGTCGCGGCCCAGTTTGACGGTGCCCAGGCCCAGGGGCGAAACCATCAGGCCGGTGCTGCCCAGGGGGCGGTGGAAGGGGTGCAGGGTCGGTAGGCTCATGGCAGCAGTTGCTCCCAGGCAGGCACGCCCAGGGGCGGGCGTGGCAGTTCAGGCAACGGCGTGGGCGGATTCGCCACGATGCCGTCGCGTTGCAAGGCGTTGATGACCCGATCGGCGAAATCCGGCGCCAAGGCCAGTTTGGTCGGCCAGCCGACGAGTAGGCGCCCCTCTTCGGCGAGGAAGGCGTTGTCGGGGCGGCTCAGGCCCGATTGCTGGGGCTCGGCGCGATCCACCCGCAAGGTCGCCCAACGGGCGTCACTGAGGTCGACCCAGGGCAGTAACTGGCCCAGTTCCTTTTGTGCCGCGGCGATTTGCGCGGCGGGCTCGCGGGCCACGCCTTCGGCTTCGGCGAGGTCACCGCCCACGTACCAGACCCACTGGCCGTCGGCCGCCGGGTGGGTGGTCACGGTGATGCGCGGCTTCGGCCCGCCGCCCAGGCAGTGGGCGTACAGGGGTTTGAGGGTCGGGCCCTTGACCAGCACCATGTGCAGCGGCCGGCGCTGCATCAGTGGTTTGCTCTGGCCCAGGGCCGTGAGCAGTTCGGCGGTGCCGGCGCCGGCACTGAGGACGATGCGCTGGGCGCGGATCTCGCGGCCATCGACCCGCAGGCCCACCAGCACGTTGTGCTCCAGCCACGGCTCGATCACTTGGCCGGCGAGCAAACTGTCGCCGCCCAGTTCGGCCAGACGCTGGATCAGGCTCGGCACGTCCACCACCAGTTCGGCGAGGCGGTAGACCTTGCCCTTGAAGCGTTTGTCTTGCAGGGCCGGCGGCAGTTGCTCGCCCTTGACCTGGTCGACGCGGCCGCGCACGGCTTTGCTGGCGAAGAAACTGGTGAGGTTGCCGGCCAGGGTGCCGGGGGACCACAGGTAATGGGCGTCGGACAGCAGGCGCACGCCGGTGAGGTCCAGTTCGCCGCTACCGGCCAGGGCTTCGCGCCAGCGCCGCGGCATGTCGGCGATGGCTTCGGAGGCGCCGGTCAGTGCGCCATGCAGGGCGTACTTGGCGCCGCCGTGGATGATGCCTTGGGATTTCACGCTTTGCCCGCCGCCCAGGCTGGCGTTTTCCACTACCACAGTCGAAAAGCCCTGGCGCCGCAGCCGCGCATTGAGCCAGAGCCCGGCAACGCCTGCGCCGACGATCAGCACATCGGTGGAAATAGGGGATGGCATGGGGCGACCTCTGCGTTCAAGACAAGGGGCGCAGTATACAGGGCCGCTTTAAGTTGCAAGCGGCGAGGGGCAAGTAAAAGCGTGATTGGCCGGCATGTAGCCAGGGTCGTCAGTGGCCAGCGGTTTTGGAGAAGAGCTGGATGACCACCACGCCCAGGACGATCAGCGCCATGCCGAGCATGGCCGGGATGTCGAGTTTCTGCCCGTAGATAAACAGCGCCGCCACGCTGACCATGACGATGCCCATGCCCGCCCACACCGCGTAGGCCACGCCCACTGGTACGGTGCGCACCACCAGGGTGAGCATCCAGAACGCAATGCCGTAGCCGCAGATCACCAGCAACAGCGGCAGCGGCGTGCTCAAGCCCTTCACCGCTTTCATCGAGACGGTGGCGATCACTTCGGCGCAAATGGCGATGGCCAGGTAGGAATAGGCGTTCATGGAGCAGTCCTCGGGGTGATGTGGTGCGTTCTGAGGTCGGCATTCTAGAGCTTGCGGGAATGGGGTAAAGTCATTACCTATCTGAATAGGAGATAGGTTATGCAGTGGAGCCTGGAGCAAATGCGCCTGTTCGTCAGCGTTGCCGAACAACGCTCGTTTTCTGCCGTGGCGCGGGACCAGCGCAAGGCGCAATCGGCCATCAGCAGCGCGGTGGCATTGCTGGAAGCGGACCTGGGGGTGAGCCTGTTCGAGCGTAGCAGCGGCCGCCAGCCACGCCTGACCGAAGCCGGCGCGGCGTTGCTGGAAGAAGCCCGCGAGGTGCTGCGCCAATGCGAGCGCCTTAACGGCCGGGCGATGGCCCTGATGCGTGGCGAAGAGGCGCGCCTGCGCCTGGCCCAGGATGAGGCCATGCTGTCCCAGGAGGTGCTCGACGCCCTCGAAGCCCTGGCCGGGCAATTTCCCAGCCTGGAGGTGCAACTGGCCAGCGCGGCCCAGGGTGATGTGGCGCGCAAACTGGTGGAGCGCAAGGCCGACCTGGGGCTGCTGTTCTACCACGACCAGATCCCCGAAGCCCTGGAGCGCCGGGCCCTGGGCAGCGTGGAAATGGTCACGGTGTGCGGCGTCGATCACCCATTGGCGTCGGCCCAGGGCCAGGTGGATAGCCAGCGCTTGGCGCAGTTCCGGCAATTACTGATGTCGACCCAGTCCAGCTTTTATCCCGGCAGCGAGGCGGCGAGCCCGCAGGTGTGGCGCGCCGACAGCTTCTACGTGATGGCCGAATGGGTGGTGCGCGGCTTGGGCTGGGCCTGGCTGCCCCGGCATGTGGTGCAGTACCCGGCGTATCAAGGGTTGATGGTGGAACTGGTGGGCGAATGGACGCCGCCGCCGCTGGTGGTCGAAGTGGTGTGGCGCCGCGACGAGCCGTTGGGGCCGGCGGCGCGGTTTCTCTCCGAGCGTTTTGCCGCGCACTTGCAGGCCACCCATCAAAAAAACCGATAGACTCCGCCGCCATGAATAGAACTCTGTATACCGCGCTGTTTTACCTGGGGCTGCCGTTGGTGGCGTTGCGACTCTGGCTGCGGGCGCGCAAGGCGCCGGCCTACGCCCGGCGCGTGGGCGAGCGGTTTGCCTACGGCTTGCCGGCATTGCAGCCGGGCGGCATCTGGGTGCACGCGGTGTCCGTGGGCGAAAGCATCGCGGCGGCGCCGATGATCCGCGGCTTGCTGGAACGTTATCCACAGCTGCCGATCACCGTGACTTGCATGACCCCCACCGGCTCGGAGCGGATCCAGGCGTTGTTCGCCAACGAGCCGCGCATTCAGCACTGCTACCTGCCCTACGACTTGCCCACAGCGGCGGCACGGTTTTTGGACCGGGCCCAGCCCAGGTTGGCGGTCATCATGGAAACCGAGTTGTGGCCCAACCATATCCACCAGTGCGCCAAGCGCGGTATCTCGGTGGCGCTGGCCAATGGCCGGTTGTCCGAGCGTTCGGCTAAGGGCTATGGGCGTTTCGCCCGGTTGACGGCGCCGATGCTGGCCGAAATGAGCTTGCTGGCGGTGCAGACCGAAACCGAGGCGCAGCGCTTCCGTGACCTCGGCGCACGCCCAGAGACGGTGCAGGTCACCGGCTCGATCAAGTTTGACCTGAGCATCGACCCACAACTGCTAGTACGTGCGGCGGCCTTGCGCGAGCAATGGCAAGCCGTGGAGCGCCCGGTGTGGATTGCTGCCAGCACCCACGAGGGTGAGGATGAAATCGTCTTGGCGGCCCACCGGCAACTGCTCGCCAGTTACCCCAATGCCTTGCTGATTCTGGTGCCGCGCCACCCGGAGCGCTTCGACCGCGTGTTCGCGTTGTGCCAGGAGCAAGGGCTGGCCACGCTGCGCCGGTCCAGCGGCGCCGCCGTGGCGCCGGACACCTCGGTGCTGCTGGGCGACACCATGGGCGAGTTGCTGTTTTTGTATGCCTTGGCCGACAGCGCCTTTGTCGGCGGCAGCCTGGTGCCCAACGGCGGGCATAACCTGCTGGAACCGGCGGCCCTGGCCAAACCGGTGCTGAGCGGGCCGCACCTGTTCAACTTCCTGGAAATCGCCGCAATGCTGCGCAGCGCCGGCGCCTTGCAGGAAGTGGACGACGCCCAGGGTTTGGCAGTGGCGGTGCAACGGCTGTTCGAGCTGCCCCGCGATGCGCAGAAAATGGCCGAGGCGGGGTTGCAGGTGATGCGCGCCAACCAGGGCGCGCTCAAGCGCTTGCTCGATGGCTTGGGGCGGTTGATAAAACTCTGATAGCCCCTGAAAACCTCAGTGGGAGCGAGCCTGCTCGCGATGGCAACGTCTCAGTCAGCCGAGATGCAGGCTGATACACCGCCATCGCGAGCGGGCTCGCTCTCTCAGGTTTTGGTTTTAGCTCACTTCAAGGCCTGGCCTTGAGCTGTTCCTGCGCGGCTTTGGCCAGGTCTGGCGGAAGGAAGTCGCGGTCGGGGTTGTAGTCGGCCTTGAGGTAGCGCGACAGGTCTTGCAGGTCGCCCGGGCTCAGGGTGCCGGCGGCTTGCTTGAGGCGCAGGTTGTCGAGGATGTAGTCGTAGCGGGTGTTGTTGTAGTTGCGCACCGAGGTGTAGAGCTGGCGCTGGGCGTCGAGCACATCGACGATGTTGCGCGTACCCACCTGGTAACCGATTTCCGTGGCTTCCACCGCGCTCTGGTTGGAGATGATCGACTGGCGGCGTGCCTGCACCTGTTCGACATCGGTGTTCACCGCGCGGTGCAGGTTGCGGGTGTTTTCCACCACTTGCCGGCGCAGGGCTTCGCGGCGTTGCTCGGTCTGGCTCAGGCGCGAGTACGATTCGCGCACCTGGGAGCTGGTCAGGCCACCGCTGTAGAGCGGGATGTTCAGTTGCAGGCCGATGCTGCGCTGCGACACATCGCTGCCGTAGCGCAAGCCCGGCTCCGGGTTGGTGAAGCCGAAGGCGTCGTTGTCACCTTTTTTGTACTGCGCCACCGCGTCCAGGGTCGGCGCGTGGCCGGCCTTGCGTTGCTTGAGGGTTTCTTCGGCGGCATCGACGGCGTAGTTGCTGGCCAGCAGGTTGAGGTTTTGCTTGGCAGCGGTGTCTACCCAGGCCTTGGCGTCATTGGGCGTTGGCGCGAGCACCGGCAACGTGTGGACAATGCCCTGGATCGAGTTGTACTGACGGTTGGTCAGGGTAATCAGCGCTTCGAAGGCGTCGTCTACCTGGCGCTGGGCGAGGATGCGGTTGGCCCGGGCAGTGTCGTAGCTGGCCTGGGATTGCAGCACGTCGGTCTTGTCCGACAGGCCTACGTCGAAACGCTCGTTGGACTGGTCGAGCTGACGCTTGAACGCCGCTTCCTCGGCCTTGGTCGAGGCCAGGTTGTCTTGGGCACGCAGTACCGCGAAGTAGCTTTCGGCACTGCGCAGGATCAGGTTCTGCTCGGTGGCCGAGAGCTCCAGCGCCGCTTGTTCGTTGACCGCTTCGGCAGCCTGCAACTGGAACCAGCGGTCGGCGCGGAAGATCGGCTGCGCCAGGGTGGCCTGGTACACCGTGCCGCTGCGGGTGGAGGTCATGGACGGCTGGTCGAGTTGGGTGCGGGTGTTGTTCAGGTCGGCACCGGCCGACAGGTTGGGCAGCAGGCCGGCGCGGGCCTGGGGCACGATTTCCTTGCGCGCCTGATAGTCGGCGCGGGCGGCGGCCAGGTCGGCGTTGTTGTCCACGGCTTCCTGGTAGACGCTGACCAGATCGGTCTTGGTGGTCAGGGGCGCTTCTGCTGCCCAGGCCAATCCATTGGTCGCACAAGACACGGCGAGGGCCAGTGAAAGTTTGCGCAGCATGAGGCAATCCCTAGGTAAATATTACGGCGATAATTTAAACGCCAAGGCTACGGCGCACGATCCAGAGCGTCAAGGCCCGGCACAGCCTTGCGAGTGTAGTAGCGGTAGCAATTGGCAACAATCCTGCAATTGCGCCATTCATCACGCTGATTGCACCGGAGTTGGCGTTCTCTACCCGTTGTGTCTAGACTGGCCGCGTTCTTGTCGGGGTGCCTTGCTAAGAGGCTGAGATCGAATCATTTCGGATCCCGTTGAACCTGATCGGGTTAACGCCTGCGTAGGGAACAAGATTTCTCGTCACCCGGCGAGTCCTCTTGTGCTTCGTCCGGGATTTGCGTTCGACAATCGAACACCTCTCGTACGCCAAGCACAGCACCAGCCTCGGTGCGTCCGTCCGTTTACAGGTTCACTCCGACAAAAATCCACTGCCTGGATGTGTCTGGAGAGCCCGTGATGACCACAAAAGCAAAAAACGCCCCGCACCTGAGTGAATCGGCCAAGGTCGACCAACAGTCGGTGCAGCCCTTTACCCGCTCGCAAAAAATCTATGTCCAGGGTTCGCGCCCCGACATCCTCGTGCCCATGCGCGAAATCAGCCTGGACGTGACGCCCACCGATTTTGGCGGCGAAATCAACGCGCCGGTGGTGGTCTACGACACCTCCGGCCCGTACACCGACCCCAACGTGCTGATCGACGTGCGCAAAGGCCTGGCGGACGTGCGCTCGCCCTGGATCGAGGCCCGTGGCGACACCGAGCGCCTGCCGGGCTTGAGTTCCAACTTCGGCCAGGAACGCCTGGCCGACGCCGAGCTGACCAAGCTGCGCTTCGCCCACGTCAACAACCCGCGCCGCGCCAAGCCTGGGGCCAACGTCAGCCAGATGCACTACGCTCGCCAAGGCATCATCACCGCCGAGATGGAATACGTCGCCATCCGCGAAAACATGAAGCTGGAAGTGGCCCGCGCCGCCGGCCTGCTGGACCAGCAGCACGCCGGCCACAGCTTCGGCGCCAGTGTGCCGAAGATCATCACCCCCGAGTTTGTGCGTGACGAAATCGCCCGTGGCCGCGCCATCATCCCGGCGAACATCAACCACACCGAGTTGGAGCCGATGATTATCGGCCGCAACTTCCTGGTGAAGATCAACGGCAACATCGGCAACAGCGCCCTGGGTTCGTCCATCGAAGAAGAAGTGGCGAAACTGACCTGGGGCATCCGCTGGGGCTCGGACACGGTCATGGACCTGTCCACCGGCAAGCACATCCACGAAACCCGCGAGTGGATCATCCGCAACTCGCCGGTGCCCATTGGTACGGTGCCGATCTACCAGGCCCTGGAAAAAGTCGGCGGCGCCGCCGAAGACCTGACCTGGGAGCTGTTCCGCGACACCCTGATCGAGCAGGCCGAGCAGGGCGTGGATTACTTCACCATCCACGCCGGCGTGCTCTTGCGCTACGTGCCGCTGACCGCCAAGCGTGTTACCGGGATCGTTTCGCGCGGCGGCTCGATCATGGCCAAGTGGTGCCTGGCGCACCACAAGGAAAACTTCCTCTACACCCATTTCGAAGACATCTGCGAAATCATGAAGGCCTACGACGTCAGCTTCTCGCTGGGCGATGGCCTGCGCCCCGGCTCGATTGCCGACGCCAACGACGCGGCGCAGTTCGGTGAGCTGGAAACCCTGGGCGAGTTGACCAAGATCGCCTGGAAGCACGACGTGCAGTGCATGATCGAAGGCCCCGGCCACGTGCCGATGCAGTTGATTAAAGAGAACATGGACAAGCAGCTCGAATGCTGCGACGAAGCGCCGTTCTACACCCTCGGCCCGCTGACCACCGACATCGCGCCGGGCTACGACCACATCACCTCCGGCATTGGCGCGGCGATGATTGGCTGGTTCGGTTGCGCCATGCTCTGCTACGTCACGCCCAAGGAACACCTGGGCCTGCCGAACAAGGATGACGTCAAGACAGGGATCATCACCTACAAAATTGCCGCCCACGCGGCGGACCTCGCCAAGGGCCACCCCGGCGCGCAGATCCGCGACAACGCCTTGAGCAAGGCGCGTTTCGAGTTCCGCTGGGAAGACCAGTTCAACCTGGGCCTGGACCCGGACACCGCACGCTCCTACCACGACGAAACCCTGCCCAAGGACTCGGCCAAGGTGGCGCACTTCTGCTCGATGTGCGGGCCGAAATTCTGCTCGATGAAGATCACCCAGGAAGTACGCGAATACGCCGCCAACCAACGCATCGAAGCGGTGGACGCGGACATCGCCCAAGGCCTGGCGGAACAGGCTGAACGGTTCAAGCAGGAGGGGAGCCAGCTTTACAAGAAAGTTTGAGGGGCAAGCTACAAGCGGCAAGTTAAGGGCGAGAGCAAATCTGCTTTTTCTTGAAGCTTTTAGCTTGCCGCTTGAAGCTTTTTTGAGCGTCAAGTTAGAAGCGAAGGCAACCCCGCGTTGTCTTGCCGCTCGAGGCTTGAGGCTCGCCGCTACAAGGCGCTCTCCTCTTTAGCTGCGCCCGGGAAACAGCTCGGGCCGCAGTACACCGTTGAGGCGCGGGTAAGGAATTTTCAGCTCGATGTGGCCCAAGGCGTAGGGCGCGATGGTGGTGGTGGCGTACTTGAGGATCACCCCGCCATAGGTCAGGGCCACATTGGGGGGTTTCTGGAAGGGCCAGTTCTTCACGAACTCGGGTTCCTGATCCAGCTTGGTGCTAATCAGCCAACTGTTGTGGGCCACTTGCGCGGCTTTCCAGAAGGCGTCTTCCTGGCCGGGCAACAGCATGTCGGCCAGGTTCAGGACCTTGTGCTGCGGGCGCGAGTAGTTGATGAAGCCACGCCCCGGTTCGCCGTGGGCGCCGCCGGTGTCGAGGTAGCTGGACAGCTCGATAATCACCAGCCCGTCATGTTGTTCCCGTACCTTGGCCTGCAAATAGCTGCTGCGGCTTTGCGCGTCGCGCAGAAACTGCTCGCGGTAGGCGTTGAGGCTGGGTGCCACGGGTTGGCCGGGCGCGGTGCGGGTCATGTCCAGCAGGCGTTTTTCGATGATGGCATCGAGTTGCGGCTCGGCAGGGAAGGTCAGGGTGTCGATGTTCACCAGCGGGCAATCGCTGGCCGTGCAACCGGGCTTGATCTGCTCCGAGGCGTCGCGCTTGGCTTCCAGCGGAACGCGGTAGTTGGGCTGGAACAGGCTCTGGCAGGCCCCTAGGGTCAGGGCGATACAGGCCACGGAGGCGATTTTCACAAGCGACATGGGCGTCCTTCATAAACCAGGGAAAGGCAAAAGTTACCGGCTTCGACTGCCTGCGCGGCAGTCAGTTCGCCACTAAGCTCAAGAGTGTCAATTAGAGAGGCTTTCGCCCCTTGCCGTCTATCTCGGCGTCTGCAAAGGGGCTGCATGATGGCACGCGGGCGCGTTAGGATGGCGCGAAGTCGAGGTTGAACGCCTCGTATCGAATACGCAGTAAACGAGGACCGCCATGACTGATTTCACCCACGCCGTGCCCACTGCGGTGCAGATCGTTCGTCGCCAAGCGTGCTTCAAGGGCTTTTATCAGCTCGACAAGGTGTTCCTGCGCCATGAACTGTTCGCTGGCGGCATGAGCCGGGAAATCAGCCGTGAACTGTTCGTGCGCCATGACGCCGTGTGCGTGCTGCCCTACGACCCGCAGCGCGATGAGGTGGTGTTGATCGAGCAGTTTCGCGTTGGCGCCATGGGCAAGGTCACCAACCCGTGGTTGGTGGAGCTGGTGGCGGGCCTGATCGACAAGGACGAGCAACCCGCAGAAGTGGCCCACCGCGAAGCCCAGGAAGAAGCCGGCCTGGTGTTTTCGGCGCTGTGGCCCATGACCCAATACTTTCCCTCGCCCGGCGGCAGCAATGAATTCGTGCATCTGTTCCTGGGGCGTTGCGACAGCAGCGGCGCCGGTGGCCTGCATGGCCTGGAGGAAGAGGCCGAAGATATCCGCGTCAGCGTGTGGGCCTTCGAAGATGCCTTGCAGGCCGTGCGCGACGGGCGGATCTGCAATGCCGCCAGCATCATTGCCCTGCAATGGCTGGCGTTGAACCGCGTGGAAGTGAGGGGGCTATGGTCGTAAACAAAGTGCGCGATCGCTATCGGGTGGACCTGGTGGCCTTGCAGGCTGCCTGCGAGGCCAACTACGCGCGCTTGATGCGCCTGCTGCCGGACATGCGTGAGCAACCCATGGCGCGGCGCATCGCCGTGACCCAGGGTGACCAGATGCTCGGCGTGCTGGCCCTGGAGGTGAAACTGGCCTGCCCCTACACCACGACCCTGTTCGTGCGCCAGGAGCACAGCCTGCCGTGGCTGCCGGTGCCGCAGTTGGAAGTGCAGGTCTATCACGATGCGCGCATGGCCGAAGTCATCAGCGCCGAACATGCGCGGCGCTTTCGCGGCATCTACCCTTACCCCAATCCGTTTATGCACCAGCCGGATGAGAAGGCGCAGTTGAACGTGTTTCTTGGCGAGTGGCTGAGCCACTGCCTGGCCTGTGGCCACGAATACGAAGTGGTTCGCTGAGGTTGTGAACTGCGTCCGCTTCACCGCTTTCCTCTTTCCTGCCGGCCCCAGCATAATCGCGCCATTCATCACCTTTTGCGGGAGAGCCGCGTGCCGAGCCTGACGACCGCCGACCCTGTGCTGCTGGTGCAGCTCTCCGACAGCCATCTGTTCGCCGATGCCGACGGCACGCTGCTGGGCATGCAAACCCGCCAAAGCCTGCAAAAAGTCATCGAACTGGTGCAGGCGCAACAAGCGCACATCGACCTGCTGCTGGCCACGGGCGACTTGTCCCAGGACGGCACGCTGGAGTCGTACCAGCAGTTTCGCCGCATGAGCGGGCAGATCGGCGCACCGGCGCGTTGGCTCCCGGGCAACCACGACGAGCCGCGCGTGATGGCCCAAGCGACGCAGGGCAGCGCGCTGCTGGAGCCAGTCGTGGACATCGGCAATTGGCGTGTGACCCTGCTCGATTCCGCCGTGCCGGGCTCGGTGCCGGGTTACTTGCAGGGCGAACAACTGCAACTGCTCGCCCGCGCCTTGAGCGAGGCCCCGGAGCGCCATCACCTGGTGTGTTTTCACCACCACCCGGTGCCCATGGGCTGTGGTTGGCTGGACCCCATCGGCCTGCGCAACCCCGAGGCGCTGTTCGAGGTGCTGGAGCGCTTCCCCCAGGCGCGCGCGGTGCTGTGGGGTCATGTGCACCAAGAATTCGACCGCCAGCGCGGCGATGTGCGCCTGTTGGCGTCGCCCTCCACCTGCATCCAGTTCACCCCTGGCGCCGATGATTTCCAGGTCGATGTGCTGGCCCCCGGCTATCGCTGGCTGCGCCTGCACCCGGATGGGCGGTTGGAAACCGGGGTGGAGCGGGTGACCGGGTTTGATTTTCAGGTGGATTACGGCGGTACGGGCTATTAATGGCTGAATTAAGCAAGCGCGTTGCCCATCTCCCATAACCCGGGGTTCCCTGTAAACTGCGCCCTTTGCCTGATACCTGGGGAGCGCAAATGTCTGGTTCGATCCTGTATATCCACGGTTTCAACAGCTCGCCGGCCTCGAAAAAGGCCAGCCAGTTGATCGCGGTGATGAACAGCCTCGGCCTGGGTGAGCAACTGCGGGTGCCGGCGCTGCATCACCACCCCCGCCAGGCCATGGCCCAACTGGAGCAAGCGATCGGCGAACTGGGCCGCCCGCTGCTGGTCGGCAGCTCACTCGGCGGCTACTATGCCACTCACCTTGCCGAGCGCCACGGCCTCAAGGCCCTGCTGGTCAACCCGGCGGTCAGCCCCCATCGGATGTTCGACGGCTACTTGGGCCCGCAAAAAAACCTGTACACCGACCAAACCTGGGAATTGACCCACGACCACGTGACCGCCCTGGCGGAGCTGGAAGTGCCCGCTCCTGGGGACCCGCAGCGGTTCCAGGTATGGCTGCAAACCGGCGATGAAACGCTGGACTATCGCCTCGCGCAGCAGTATTACCGAGCCTGCGCCCTGCGCATCCAGGCTGGCGGCGACCACAGCTACCAGGGCTTTGCCCAGCAACTGCCGGCGCTGTTGAGCTTTGCCGGCATTGGCCCGGATCAGTACCAGGGCATCGACTTTGCGGCACTGTGACAACCCGGACTTTATTTAATCGAACACTGACGACGAGACCCCATGGCCACTCCCAGCGCTAGCTCTTATAACGCCGACGCCATCGAAGTCCTCTCGGGCCTCGACCCGGTGCGCAAACGCCCCGGCATGTACACCGACACCAGTCGGCCCAACCACCTGGCCCAGGAAGTCATCGACAACAGCGTCGATGAGGCCTTGGCCGGGCACGCCAAGTCGGTGCAGGTGATCCTGCACGCCGACCATTCCCTGGAAGTCAGCGATGACGGGCGCGGCATGCCGGTGGATATCCACCCCGAAGAGGGCGTCTCGGGGGTGGAGCTGATCCTCACCAAGCTCCACGCCGGCGGCAAGTTCTCCAACAAGAACTACCAGTTCTCCGGTGGCTTGCACGGCGTGGGCATTTCCGTGGTCAACGCCTTGTCCACCGAGGTGCGGGTGCGGGTCAAGCGCGACGGCAACGAGTACCAAATGACTTTCGCCGATGGCTACAAAGCCACCGAGCTGCAAGTGATCGGCACCGTGGGCAAGCGCAACACTGGCACCAGCGTGTTTTTCGCCCCCGACCCCAAGTACTTCGACTCGCCGAAATTCTCCATCAGCCGCCTCAAGCACGTGCTCAAGGCCAAGGCCGTGCTGTGCCCGGGGCTGCTGGTCAGTTTTGAAGACAAAGGCACCGGCGAGAAGGTCGAGTGGCATTACGAAGACGGCCTGCGTTCCTACCTGGTGGACGCGGTCAGCGAATTCGAACGCCTGCCCGACGAACCGTTCTGCGGCAGCCTGGCCGGTAACAAGGAAGCGGTCGATTGGGCCTTGCTGTGGCTGCCCGAGGGCGGCGACAGCGTCCAGGAAAGCTACGTCAACCTGATCCCCACGGCCCAGGGCGGCACCCACGTCAACGGTTTGCGCCAGGGCCTGCTCGACGCGATGCGTGAGTTCTGCGAATTCCGCAGCCTGCTGCCCCGCGGCGTGAAACTGGCGCCCGAGGACGTCTGGGAGCGCATCGCCTTCGTGCTCTCGATGAAAATGCAGGAACCGCAATTCTCCGGCCAGACCAAAGAGCGCCTTTCGTCCCGCGAGGCCGCGGCGTTCGTCTCGGGCGTGGTCAAGGACGCCTTCAGCCTGTGGCTCAACGAGCACCCGGAGCTGGGCCTGCAACTGGCGGAACTGGCGATCAACAACGCCGGGCGCCGCCTCAAGGCGAGCAAGAAGGTCGAGCGCAAACGCATCACCCAGGGCCCGGCGCTGCCGGGCAAACTGGCCGACTGCGCCGGGCAGGACCCGATGCGCTCGGAGTTGTTTCTGGTTGAAGGCGACTCCGCCGGCGGCTCGGCCAAGCAGGCGCGGGACAAGGAATTCCAGGCGATCCTGCCGTTGCGCGGCAAGATCCTCAACACCTGGGAAGTGGACGGCAGCGAAGTGCTGGCCAGCCAGGAGGTGCACAACATCGCCGTCGCCATTGGCGTCGACCCGGGCGCCGAGGACATGAGCCAGTTGCGCTACGGCAAAATCTGCATCCTCGCCGACGCCGACTCCGACGGCCTGCACATCGCAACCTTGCTCTGCGCCCTGTTCGTCCAGCATTTCCGCCCGTTGGTAGATGCCGGCCACGTCTACGTCGCCATGCCGCCGCTGTACCGCATCGACCTGGGCAAGGAGATTTTCTACGCCTTGGACGAGGCCGAGCGCGACGGCATCCTCGATCGCCTGGTGGCCGAGAAGAAACGCGGCAAGCCCCAGGTCACCCGATTCAAAGGCCTGGGTGAGATGAACCCGCCACAACTGCGCGAAACCACCATGGACCCCAACACCCGGCGCCTGGTGCAGTTGACCCTGGACGATTTTGCCGCGACTTCGGAAATGATGGACATGCTGCTGGCCAAGAAACGCGCCGGCGACCGCAAGGCGTGGCTGGAGTCCAAGGGCAACCTGGCCGAGGTGCTGGGCTGATGCGCAGCGCGTTGGCCCTGGCGTTACTGGTGCTGACGACTGCGGTCGCCGCCGCGCCCGTGCCTGAGCTCAAGCTGTTGGCCGAGCACCCGGTGGACGGCATGCCCAGCGGCAACCTCTCGGGGCTGGCGCTGTGCAGCGGCGAGTTATGGACGGTATCGGACCGCGACGATGGGCAGCTTTACCGGCTCGATACCCGCGCGCCGGTCTGGCAAGCCGAAACCGTGAAGATCGACGTGCCCCCGGTGCCCGAAAGCGGCCTGCCGTGGGGCCTGCGCGTGCGCAACCTGGCGGCCGCCCCCCTGCGTGGCGGCGACCTGGATTTTGAGGGCATCACCTGCGATGGCGCGGGCAATCGCTATGTGGTCAGCGAAACCCACGCCGCCGTGCTGCACGTGCCGGTCGAGGGCGCGGCGCAGTGGCTGAAAATCTCCCCGCTGATGGTGCGCCAGGCGCGGGCCAGCGGCATGTTGCTGAATTTCAATGCGCTGTTGGAGGGCATCGCCGTCAACCCGGCAGGCACCCAGCTCTGGCTGGCCGCCGAGCGCGAGCGCCGTGGCCTGTTGCGGGTGAGCAAACAGCAAAGCCTGTGGGACTGCCCCGACAATTGCGTGGTGATGAGCGAGGGCGGCGCGCAGCAGCCACCGCCGCAAATCCCCGCCGGCCGGGGCCAGCACAAGGACTTCAGCGACCTGGCGTTCTACCAGGACAAACTGTTTACCCTCGAACGCATGGCCTACCGCATCTGCCGCCGCACCCCGGCCACGGGCGCGGTCGAGCGTTGCTGGTCGTTCGCCAATGAGGCGTTGACCGAGCCACGGCGCTACAACACCCGGTTTGGCAACACCGAAGCCCTGGCCCTGGACGAGGGCGGGGCGTGGATTGGCGTTGATAACGGCAGCCACACCCGCGCCGACGGCGAGCAACGGCCGATAGTTTGGCGCTTCGCCGCGCCGGACGGCGGCTGGAGCGCCACGCCATGAGCCAGCAAGCGCCGGGCAAACGCGCCGGCCGGGTGTTGCTGATCCTGGCTTGGTGCGCGGGGTTGTTTTTGGCTACCCGGTTTTTCGGCGAGTGGGAAGCGCGCCGCGAGAACCCCAATAGCGCAGTCACCTCGCAGCAGGGCGCGGGCTATATAGAAGTCAAACTGGTCAGCAATGGCCAGGGGCATTTTGTCGCCAGCGGCCAGATCAACGGCCAACCGGCGACGTTCATGCTCGATACCGGCGCCACCGACGTGGCGATCCCCGTGGCACTGGCCGAGCGCCTGGGCCTGGAGAAGGGCGCGCCGGTCACCTTGAGTACCGCCAACGGGCGCAGCCAGGGTTATCGGACACGCCTGGAACGCCTGCAACTGGGCGATATCGTCCTGCGCGACGTGCGTGCCCTGATCGCACCCGGCCTGGACGGCGAGCAGGTGCTGCTGGGCATGAGCGCTTTGAAGCAACTTGAATTCACCCAGCGCGGCGGCACCATGCTGCTGCGCCAGACAACGAACTGATGAGGCCCGCATGAGCGACTCCCTTGAACTCAGCCTGGACGGTGTAGAGCGCCGGTCACTGGCTGACTTCACCGAAAATGCCTACCTCAATTACTCCATGTACGTGATTATGGACCGCGCCCTGCCACATATCGGCGACGGTCTGAAACCGGTACAGCGGCGCATTATCTACGCCATGAGTGAGCTGGGGCTGGACGCTGACTCCAAGCACAAGAAGTCGGCGCGTACCGTCGGTGACGTACTCGGTAAATTCCACCCCCACGGCGACTCGGCCTGCTACGAAGCCATGGTGCTCATGGCCCAGCCGTTCAGCTACCGCTACACCCTGGTGGACGGCCAGGGCAACTGGGGTGCGCCGGACGATCCCAAGTCGTTCGCAGCCATGCGTTACACCGAGGCGCGCCTGTCGCGCTACTCCGAAGTGCTGCTCAGCGAACTGGGCCAGGGCACCGCGGACTGGGGCCCGAACTTCGACGGCACCCTGGACGAGCCCCTGGTGCTTCCGGCGCGCCTGCCCAACATCCTGCTCAACGGCACCACCGGCATCGCGGTCGGCATGGCCACCGACGTGCCGCCCCACAACCTGCGGGAAGTGGCCAGCGCCTGCGTGCGCCTGCTGGACGAGCCCAAGGCCACGGTCGAGCAGCTCTGCGAGCACATCCAGGGGCCGGACTACCCGACCGAAGCGGAAATCATCACGCCGCGCGCCGACCTGCTGAAAATGTACGAAACCGGCAAGGGCTCAGTGCGCATGCGCGCCGTGTACCACGTCGAGGACGGTGACATCATCGTCACTGCGCTGCCGCATCAGGTCTCCGGGGCCAAGGTGCTGGAGCAGATCGCTGCGCTGATGCAGGCCAAACCGTCGAAACTGCCCCAGGTCGCTGACCTGCGCGATGAGTCCGACCACGAAAACCCCTGCCGTATCGTGATTATCCCGACCAATAACCGGGTCGATCACGAAGTGCTGATGCAGCACCTGTTCGCCAGCACGGAGCTGGAGTCCAGCTACCGGGTCAACGTCAACATCATTGGCCTGGACGGCAAGCCGCAACTGAAAAACCTGCGGGCTTTGCTGGTGGAGTGGCTGGAGTTTCGCGTCAACACCGTGCGCCGGCGCCTGCAATTCCGGCTCGACAAGGTGGAGCGGCGCCTGCACCTGTTGGACGGCTTGCTGATCGCCTACCTCAACCTGGACGAAGTGATCCACATCATCCGTACCGAGGAACACCCCAAGGCCAGCCTGATCGAGCGGTTCGCCCTGAGCGAAATCCAGGCCGACTACATCCTCGACACCCGTTTGCGCCAGTTGGCGCGCCTGGAAGAAATGAAGCTGCGCTCCGAGCAAGATGAACTGCTCAAGGAACAGGCCAAGCTGCAAGCCCTGCTGGGCAGCGAAGCCAAGCTCAAGAAACTGGTGCGCACCGAGCTGCTCAAAGACGCCGAAACCTATGGCGACGACCGCCGCTCGCCGATTGTCGAGCGCGCCGAAGCCAAGGCCCTGACCGACACCGAACTGCTGCCCAACGAAAAAATCACCGTCGTGCTCTCGGAAAAAGGCTGGGTGCGCTCGGCCAAGGGCCATGAAATTGATGCTACCGGGTTGTCCTATAAGGCCGGCGATGGCTTCAAGACCTCGGCGGCGGGGCGTTCTAACCAATTCGCGGTGTTTATCGACTCCGCCGGGCGCAGCTATTCGGTGGCGGCCCACACGCTGCCGTCGGCCCGTGGCCAGGGCGACCCGTTGACTGGGCGGCTGACGCCGCCGCCGGGGGCGAATTTCGAGTGCGTGCTGCTGCCCGAAGACGACGCGCTGTATGTGATCGCCTCCGACGCCGGTTACGGTTTCGTGGTCAAGGGCGAAGACCTGCAAGCCAAGAACAAGGCCGGCAAGGCGCTGTTGAGCCTGCCCAACAACGCCAAGGTGATCGCCCCGCGCCCGGTCAGCGACCGCGAGAACAACTGGCTGGCCTCGGTGACCACCGAGGGGCGCTTGTTGATCTTCAAAATCAGCGACCTGCCGCAACTGGGCAAAGGCAAGGGCAACAAGATCATCGGCATCCCCGGCGAGCGCGTGGCCAGCCGCGAGGAGTACGTCACCGACATCGCCGTGCTGCCCGAGGGCGCGACCCTGGTGTTGCAGGCCGGCAAGCGCACCTTGTCCCTCAAGGCCGATGACCTGGAGCACTACAAGGGCGAGCGCGGGCGGCGCGGCAACAAACTGCCGCGCGGCTTCCAGCGGGTCGATGCCCTGTTGGTCGATACGCCCAACTGAGGGCGGCGCCCGGCGCCGTAGCGGCTGCCCAGAGCGTTCGATCTGCGATTTAACCCGTGGATCGACGCTTTCGCGCTGGAGTCATGGCGCAGATTCACGGATGATATGGCCCTTCAAGCGCCAGCGTGGCTGAGCGTTCTTCAGGATTTTGAGTATTGACACTGTGGTCGGCCGTGCGGCCGCCACCTGGATGGGACGATGACTGCTCTGCGCCTTCCTTTTATTTTGCTGCTCGCTGGCGTTCTTGGCCTGGCGGGTTGCAGCGTGCACCAACCGGTGTCGCTGTATCAGCTCGACAGCGGCACCCCGCCCCAGCCCGCGCAAAGCGGCGGCATGGCGGTGTTGCTTGGTCCGGTGCTGGTGGCCGACTACCTGCAACGCGAAACCCTGCTGCAACGCCAGCCCGACGGTAGCCTGCAAGCGGCCACCGATGGTCGATGGGCAGGCAGCTTGTCTTCGGATATCGATCAATTGCTGCTGCGCCAAGTGGCCGGGCACCTGGACAGCCAGCGCGTAGTGCTGGCCCCGGCGAGCCAGGGCTTCACCCCAGACGTGCAAGTGCTGCTGTCGATCACGCGCCTGGATTCGGGCGTGTCGCAACCGGCGGTGCTGGACGCCCAATGGCGCCTGATCGACCGCCGTGGCCAGGTGCGCGACAACCGCATCATCCACCTGCAGGAAGTCCACGCTGGCAGCACTGCGGCCCAGGTCCAGGCCCAGGGTGTGTTGCTGCAACGCTTGGCGCAGCAGTTGTCGGTGGCCCTCAAGCCCCTGGCCAATCAGCCGCCCATCGTCGAAGCTCCGCGCCGCCAGGCCCCGGCCCCGGCCAAACCTGCGGCCCAGGACAAGCAACCGAAAATCCCGATGGCTGCGCCGATCCGTACCGACATGGAAGTGTTCAGGTTCTGAGCCGAGCGCAGACAAAAAAGGCCCGCTGACTGAGCGGGCCTTTTTATTGGGCGGCATTTATAGGCTGTAAGGACAGGCTTGGAGTGCCTTCCTGTGGGAGCGGGCGTGCCCGCGATGGCGGTGGGTCAGGCGACCTTGATGTAGCTCAACTGACACCACCGCAAGCACGCTCGCTCCCACCGGGGTAGAACCCTCAGGCGCGGGTTTCGTGCATCCGCGCCAGTTGCCGTTCCAACATCGACGGGTAGGGCTCCATCAGACGTTCGACGCAGCAGGCGCCTTCGGGGCTGGCGATGGGGCGGATGCGCGCGCGTTGGCGAATCAGGTTGTCGTCGCTGATCTTGCGCTCCACCAGCAGCAGGTTGCGGCTGTGTTGGGACAAGGCCAAGGCATCCTGGGCGCTCTCGGTCAGCAGCAGGTCGATCTGGCTCAGGCCGAACAGTTCATCGCCCAGAGTCAGGCCCAGTTGCAGTTGCAAGGTGATGCCGCTGTCCGCCACTTCGATCTGCAACTGATGGCCCAAGGCTCGCAGCAGTTCACCGCAGCAGATGGCGTTGGTCAGGTAGTCTTCGCCGCTGTCTTCGCTGTGGAACAGCATCAGGGTGCTGCCGTCGTTGAGGGTGTGCAGTTCGCTCTGGTACAGCGAGGCAGCCTGGTCGAGGCAGTCACGGTAGCGATCCAGGAGTTCCGTGAGGCGAGCGCGGGGCAGGCGCCGCAATTGATCCTGGGCGCCCAATTGCACCGCCAGTACGGCGCTGTGCTGGGGCACGGCTGGTACGACCGGCCGGGGTTGTAGCTTGGCCACGGCGGTGTCGTCACGCAGGTCGGCGAAGGGGTCTTCTTCGCCCGGCAGGTCTTCTTCGGCGTTGAGCACATGCCGGGGCGCGGCTTTCAGGCTCGGCAGCGGGGCGCTTTCGTCGAAACTGGGATCGCGCAGGTTGCGCACTTCAAACTCAGGTTCGTCATCGTCGTTGTCGTCGGCTTCGGCCTGGGGTTCAGGCTCGACCCGCTGCGGGGCGAAACTGGTGTGCAACTGGCGGGCGAGGTCGCCGATTTCGTCCTGGCGCTGGGTGGCCGGGGTGTGTTCGTCGATGTCGCGCAGCCACACGCGCAATTGCATCAGCGGCGTGGAGATATGCCGCCCCAGGCGCAAGCTCAAGGCCAGGGCCAACGCCAGCAAAATGGCACTGAGGATGCCCATGCTTTGCAGGCTGATGGTCATTGGTTGCTGGAACTGGTCCATGTCCAGGCTGATGCGCAGGTGCCCGGCGGTCACGTCCTGGAAAGTGATCTTGGTTTGGTACAGGCCTTCGACTTCGCCCAGCAGGCTGTTTTTCGGGCGTTGGCCGGCTTCGGCGAGAATGCGGTTGTCCACGCTATAGATGGCGGCGTGGGCCACCAGCGGATTTTTGGTCAGGTTATTGAGCAGCACGTTGAGGCTAAGGATGTCGTTTGACACCAGCAACTCGGTGGCGGAGGTCGCGGTCTGGGTGGTCAGGCTCTGGCCCAGGGCGTCAGCCTGCTCGTGCATGGCCTGCTTGAACTGCAAACCCATCACACAGGCGTAAATCACCAGGGCCAGGGCGACCAGGATCACGTTATGGCTGGCGATGCGTAATGCGATCGGTACACGGCGATGGCGCAGTGCCCGGAAGATCAGCAGAAAGAAGTTATCGGTTTTGACTGGCGTAGGCCGGTTCACTGAGCTCGGCTCTTGTCCGTGAAGTTGACGCGCAGTATAGCGACAGGCCACATACCGGCAAAGCGCTGGCTATGCCCGATGGTCACTGAAAGTGGGTAGAATGCGGTTTTTTTCCACCTGCGGGGGTGCGCCTTGCGTGAAATTGTCCTGATTAACATCACTGGCGTCGACCGTCCCGGTCTGACGGCGGCCATTACCGGCGTTCTGGCCCAGGGTGGTGTGAACATTCTCGACATCGGCCAGGCAGTGATCCACGACACCCTGTCGTTCGGCATCCTGGTCGAGATCCCCAGCACCGAGCAGGGTTCGTCGGTGCTCAAGGACATCCTCTTCACCGCCTACAAGCTGGATCAGCAGGTGCGTTTCACACCCGTGTCCGAGGCCGATTACCAGCATTGGGTGGCGGGCCAGGGCAAGAAGCGCCATATCGTCACCCTGCTGACCCGCAAGGTCACCGCCGAGCAATTGCAGCGCGTGAGCTCGATCACCGCCGAATACGGTTTGAATATCGACCATATCGATCGCTTGTCCGGGCGCATGCCGCTGGACACCCCGGCCGACCAGGGCAAGGGCTGCATCGAGTTTTCCGTGCGCGGCGAGCCGGGCGACCCCCAGGCCTTGCGCGCCGAGTTCCTCAGCGTGGCCCAGGAGCTGAACGTTGATATCGCCTTCCAGGAAGACTCGCTGTTCCGCCGTAACCGGCGCCTGGCGGTGTTCGACATGGACTCGACCCTGATCGAGGCCGAAGTCATCGACGAACTGGCCAAGGCCGCGGGCGTGGGCGAGCAGGTGTCGGCCATCACCGAGCGGGCGATGGCCGGCGAGTTGGATTTTCGCGCCAGCTTCAAGGAACGCCTCGCGCTGCTCAAGGGCCTGGACGTTAGCGTGCTGGACTCCATCGGTGCCTCCCTGCGCCTGACCGAGGGCGCCGAAACCCTGTTCGCCGAACTCAAGCGCCTGGGCTACAAGACCGCGATCCTGTCGGGTGGCTTCACCTACTTCGCCAAGCAACTGCAAGCCAAGCTCGGCATTGACTATGTGTTCGCCAACGAGCTGGAAGTGGTGGACGGCAAGGTCACGGGCGTGGCGGTGGAGCCGATTGTCGACGCGCAACGCAAGGCGGATTTGCTGCGCGAATTGGCGCACAAGGAAGGCTTGCGTCTGGAGCAGACCATTGCGGTCGGCGACGGCGCCAACGACTTGCCGATGCTGGCGATTGCGGGGCTGGGCGTGGCGTTTCGCGCCAAGCCGCTGGTCAAGCAGTCTGCCAAGCAGGCCATTTCGACGCTGGGGCTTGATGGCGTGCTGTATCTGCTGGGCTTTCGGGACCGGGATGGGCAGCTTTAAGGCTGGCTGAACAACCCTTCTCATAAGGTGGAAGCGGGCGCGCCCGCGAGGGCGGCAGCACAGTCGATCTACAGGCTTCTGACCGTTCGCTATCGCGGGCAAGCCCGCTTCCACACTGCTTTTGCGGTGTTTTTAGATCACGCCTTGGGCAATGCCAGACCCTGGCCCATCACCACCGGCGAACCCGCCGCCAACGCTTCGACCCACTTCACCTGATCCGGGCCAAACAGCACGACGGCGGTCGAGCCCAGTTTGAAACGACCCAGCTCGGCGCCTTTTTCCAGGTGGATTGGGCCGCGGGCAGCTTCGTCGTAGCGAAAGGTCTTCAGCTCGCGTTTGGGTGGCGTAACCAGCCCGGCCCATACGGTTTCGATGGAGGCGACGATCATCGCGCCCACCAGCACCACGGCCATCGGGCCGCGTTCAGTGTCGAAAATGCAGGCCACGCGCTCGTTGCGGGCAAACAGCTCCGGCACGTTTTCGGCGGTGGTCTGGTTGACCGAGAAAATCCGCCCAGGGATATACACCATTTCCCGCAGGGTGCCGGCCAGCGGCATGTGCACGCGGTGGTAGTCCTTGGGCGACAGGTAAATGGTGGCGAAATCGCCGCCCATGAACGGTGCTGCTGTCGCGGCATCACCGCCGAGCAATTCCAGCACGCTGAAACTGTGGCCCTTGGCCTGGAACACGCGGCCGTGCTCGATCGGGCCCAGTTGGCTGACGGCGCCGTCGGCCGGGCTGAGAATCGCCCCTGGGGTTTCGTCCAGCGGGCGTGCGCCTTCTTTGAGGGCGCGGGTGAAGAACGCGTTGAAGTGCTCGTAGGCAGTCAGGTCTTCGACCAAGGCCTGGGACATGTCCACCTGATAGCGTTTGGCGAACCACGCGGTGAAGGCGTTTTTGAACCAGCGCACGCGGCATTCGGCGATGCAGCCGGCCAGGCGCGAGAGCAAGTGGTGGGGCAGCAGGTACTGGCTGAGGATAAACAAACGCTTTTTCATTGGGGGTCCTTAAAAAACCTTAAATCTCGACAGGGGTGTCGGGGTGGTTGCCCCATTCGCCCCAGGAGCCGGCATAGCCTTTGACGCGCGGGTAACCCAGCGCCTTGGCCACCAGGTAGGTGAAGCCGGAGCGGTGATGCGTCTGGCAGTGGGTGATGATTTCTTTGTCCGGGGTGATGCCCAGGCCTTGGAGGGTTGGCGCCAGGTCAGTACGCATGCGCAGGTGGCGCGCCGGGTCCATGGCGGCGGTCCACTCGAAGTTCACAGCGCCGGGGATGTGCCCGGCCTTGGCGGCGAGGACTTTTTCGCCGCTGTATTCCTGCGGGCTGCGGGCGTCCCAGATCGCCAGGTCGGCGGCGCCGATGCGGCTTTGCAGGTATTCGCGGGTTGCGGTGGGTTCGTCGTGCAGGGTCAGCGCCACCGGGCCGGCGGCTGGCGCAGGGGTTTCGGTCGAAACCGGCAGGCCTTCGGCCAGCCACGCCGGCAGGCCACCGTCGAGGTAGTGGTAACGGGCGTGGCCAATGACATCGAGCAGCCAGATAAAGCGCCCGGCCCAACCGCCGCCCTCGTCGTCATAAACCACGTAGGTGGCGTCGGGGTGGTGCCCCAGTTCGCCGAACAGGTTTTCCAGGGCTACCTGGCTGGGCAGCAGCCCCGGCGCTGGCGGCTGGCCCAGTTGGGTGCGCTTGGGGTCGACGAAGCGGGCGCCGGGAATATGCCCGGTGGCGTAGCGGGCGGCGCTGGTGAGGTCTACCAGGATCAGGTCGCGGGCATCGAGGCGCGCGAGCAGGTCGCTGGGCTCAATGACCAGCGTCAAGCCAGAGAAGTCGGACATCTGCGTCTCCAGAGCACAAAGGGAGCGATTGTAGCGCTTAGCCGTGGGCGGTAAAGCTGTGCAGGGCTTTTTCGATGCACTGCGCGGTTTTGCCGAAGGCTTGCACGGTGATTTCCGAGAACGGCCCACCGCCCTGATCCGCCATGACCACCATCACCACCCGGCCGTTGTTGGACAGCGAGCGCAGCAGCAAATGATTGCCATCGAAGGGCGCGCGCAGGCTGGCGGGCAGGTGGGCGGAGAACTGGGCGTTGTTGGCCGGGCTCAGGCGCACCTGCGCCGGTTGGCTGAGCAGGCGTTGCAGCACAGTGCTCTGGTTCACTTGCAGGCTCAAGGTGGCCATGCCCTTGGGTAGGCCGGCGGTCTGATGGGCGCGCAGCACACTTTGGTTGCGGTCAGTCATCAGGATCATCACCCGGTGCATGCCGCACGCCACCAGGGCGTCGCGGGCGAATGTGGTCAGGTGCATGGCGTTGGTGAACACACTGGGCTCGGCCAGCAGTTGCCCGCAGAGCTTGCGCCACAGCGCCAGATCTTCAGCGGTGGGTGCCGGCGCCGGTAATTGGCCGGGGTGCAGGTGCTCGGCGCCCCAGGGCCAGATCAGGGAAATGGCCGGGTGCCACAGGTCTGCCATGGCGTGGTGCTGGGCGCTGCGCACGGCTTGCTGGTGTATGTGCTGCTGCAACTCGTCCATGGGTGTTTGCAGGTAAAGGCTGGTGAGGAATTGCCAGCGCAGCAGGTGCGGGCAGGACCAGGATTGTTGCGCCGCCAGGGCAATGCCATTGGCCAGCAGCACGGTGTTGGCCGGTTGGTTGAGCCAGCGGCGTAGCGTCGGGTCGGCATCGAGCAGTTGCTGCTGGTGCAGCGGGTTGTCCGCGCCACGGGCGATGTGCAGGACCTGGACCAGCAAACGCTGTTCGTTCAGCAGCAGGCGATAACCCTGCTGCACCCAGATCGGCAGCCGCCACAGGTCCACCAGGGCCTGGCACAGCACCAGCAGGCGCACACCAAACAGTTCCTTTTCCACCTTGTGGGCCGATTGCCCGCGGCGGATCACCCGCAATTCCCACTCATCGAGCAGTTGCGGGTAGGTCAGCGCCAATGGCCACAGCGGCGACAGGAACAGCAGGCTACCCCAATGAATGTCTTGCCACAGCCGCGCCAGGCGACTGCCGAATAGGCCGTTGGCCTGCTGGGTGGCGTGCTGGCTGATGAGCTGCAACTGGCGCAGCGCGATGGGGATCTCGCTTTCAGGGCGGGCGGGGAGGTGGGCCAGCAGTTGCTCGGTGCGCTTGAGGCCCAGGCGATTAAGGGCCACTTCAAGGTTTTCCGCAGTCTCGGTCATGCTGCCGTGGGTGTGCTGGTTGGCCTCGCGGATCACGCTCAGGGCTAGGGCTGGGCTGTCTTGCATCAGCTCGGCGATATCACGCATGGAGCTGCGGCTGTCGGCGATGGCCTTGCACACACGGTCATGGCTCGCCTGCGGCACCGGCAGGCGCACGGCATCGAGCAACTTTACCCAGCCTTCAAGCGTGTGGGGGCGTGAAGTTGGGACTGTCGTTTCATTAGTCATGGTTGATCGCGATCACTATTGACTGGCAGTGCGCCCGCAACGGGCCAAATTGGCTTTTCGCCTGAACTGGCTATAGTCTGGCGCAGTTTTGCCGATAAGCAGAAGAAGAGATTCATTAACTTCCGAATATGACCTTGAACCCGACTCAATAAGTACTTCCCTACTATGGCTAAAATTATCGGCATCATCGTCGTGTTCGCGAGCGTGCTCGGCGGATACGTGCTTTCCCACGGCAAGATCGCCGCCCTGATCCAACCTTTCGAGGTGTTGATTATCGGGGGCGCGGCTTTCGGTGCATTCTTGCAGGCAAACCCTGGGCATATGACGATGCATGTCATTAAAAAGTCCCTTGGCATGTTTGGCTCGCGTTTCAGCCACGCTTTTTATCTTGAAGTGCTGGGCCTGATCTACGAGATCCTCAACAAGAGCCGCCGCGAAGGCATGATGGCCATCGAGGCGGATATCGAAGACGCCGCCGCCAGCCCGATCTTTGCCAAATACCCCACCGTGCTCAAGGACGACCGCATGACGGCCTACGTCTGCGATTACCTGCGCATCATGTCCTCGGGCAACATGGCCCCGCACGAGCTCGAAGGCTTGTTCGACATGGAGCTGTTCAGCATGAAGGAAGAGTTGGAGCATCCTTCCCATGCGGTGACCGGCATCGCCGACGGTATGCCGGGCTTCGGTATCGTCGCGGCGGTACTGGGTATCGTGGTGACCATGGCGTCGCTGGGCGAGGGTGACCAGGCGGCCATCGGCATGCACGTCGGTGCGGCGCTGGTGGGTACCTTCTTCGGTATTCTCGCGGCCTACGGTTTCTTCGGTCCGCTGGCCACGTCCCTGGCCCACGACGCCAAGGAAGAGCTGAACGTCTACGAAGCCATCAAGGCTTCCCTGGTAGCTTCGGCTTCCGGCATGCCGCCGTCCCTGGCGGTGGAATTCGGGCGCAAGGTGCTTTACCCGCTGCATCGCCCGAGCTTCTCGGAGCTGGAACAAGCGGTTCGCGGTCGCTAAGCCATGGAAAACAACCAGCCGATTATCATCAAGCGCGTCAAGCGCTTCGCTGCCGGACACCACGGGGGCGCCTGGAAAATCGCCTTCGCCGACTTCGCGACAGCGATGATGGCGTTCTTCCTGGTGTTGTGGCTGCTGTCCACCGCCACGCCGGAACAGAAGATCGCCATCGCCGGTTACTTCAAAGACCCCATCGGTTTTTCCGAAAGCGGTACGCCCTACATCATCGACCTGGGCGGCTCGCCGGAGCTGGCGCCGGACACCACCCTCAACCCCGAGGTCAAGTCCCAGCCGCAACCGGACAAGGTCACGGTCGATACCGACCAGGTCGAAGGCATGGCCGAGCAGGTCGAGCAGGAGCGCCTAGAGCTGCTGCTGCAAGAGTTGCAGAACAAGGTCGATGAAAACCCGCAACTGCAAAAGTTCAAGGACCAGATCCTCTTCGAGATCACGCCGGACGGTTTGCGCATCCAGATCATGGACGCCGAGAACCGGCCGATGTTCGACTCCGGCAGTGCACGCCTCAAGCCGTATTTCGAGGACATCCTGCTGGCCATGGCCGACACCATCAAAGCGGTGCCGAACAAGATCAGCATCAGCGGCCACACCGACGCTACGCCTTATTCGGGTGCCGGCGAGTTCGGCAACTGGGAGCTGTCGGCCAACCGCGCCAACGCGGCACGCCGGGCCTTGGTTGCCGGTGGTTACCCCGATCCACAAGTGGCGCGGGTGGTGGGCTTTGCCTCCTCGGCGCTGTTTGACCGGGCCAAGCCGTTCAACCCGGTCAACCGTCGCATCGACATCGTGGTGATGACTCGCAAGGCCCAGCGAGCCATCGAAGGCGAGCAGCAACCCGCCGAGCCGACTACGCCGACCCAGGGCGAGGGCGCGCCGGGCGAAGTGCCGGCCGACCCGAACGCCTTGCCGGCCGACAAGGTGCCGCTGCCGCCCCACGAGCTGCGCGAGAAGCTCAACATCTTCGAGGATGGCGGCGCCAAGGCGCCGGCGGCGCAGTAACCACCGCAACAAAAAAAGCCCCCGCGACATTCACTGTCGCGGGGGCTTTTTAGTGCGCCGCTGGCCTAGTAACTGCTTTCGGGCAGGCTGGCGATGATCGAGCGGTAGCTGTTCATCCGCTGCTGCTGCACGCGGCCATCTTCCAGCGCCTTGAGCAGGGCGCAACCGGGTTCGCGGTCGTGCTTGCAGTCGCGGAAGCGGCAGGTGCCGATCAAGTCGTTGAACTCGATGAACCCGGCCTCCACATCGGCGCGGCTGACGTGGCCCAGGCCAAATTCACGGATGCCCGGGGAGTCGATCAGCTCGCCGCCGCCAGGAAAGTGGAACAGGCGCGCGGTGGTGGTGGTGTGGGTACCCTGGCCGGACAGCTCCGACAGTGGGCCGACGCGGGTTTCCACTTCCGGCAACAGGCTGTTGACCAGGGACGACTTGCCCACGCCCGACTGGCCGACGAACACGCTGATGCGCCCGTCCAGTTGCTGTTGCAGTTGCTCCATGCCGTTGCCGTGGTGCGCTGACACTTCCAGCACCGGGTAGCCCAGGGTGCGGTAGACGGCCAACAGGGCATTGAGCGCTGGGGCGTTCTGCTCGTCGATCAGGTCGAATTTGTTGAGCAGTAGCAGCGGCCGGATGCCCGCGTGCTCGGCCGCTACCAGGTAGCGGTCGATCAGGTTGGCGTGGGGCTCGGGCAGCGGCGCGAAGACGATCACGATCATGTCGACGTTGGCCGCCACAGGCTTGAGCTGGCCGCGGCTGTCGGGGCGGCACAGTTCGGTGTTGCGCGGCAGTTGCGCCACGATCACGCCGATGCCCTGGTTGCCGGCTCGCCAGACAACCTGATCGCCGGTCACCAGCGCCGGCAGGTTGGCCCGCAAGTGGCAGCGGAACACCTGGCCGGCCGACTCGCCTTCGCGGGCCTCGACCTCGACCTGCACGCCGAAGTGAGCGATCACCAGGCCCGTTTGTTCGGGGCCCAGGTCGCCGCCCTCCAGGGCTTGCACTGCCGAGGACTCGCGTTTTGCGGCGCGGGCAGCGCGCTCGCCCTGGATTTTTTCGATGCGCCAGTTTTGACGACGATTGAGTTGGCGTTTGGCCATGGGTGTTCCGTGTTGAGAATGCAGCGAAGAGGTAAAACGGCCGCGAGTTTAGCACGCTCGCGCTATCCCCTAGGCTAAACTGCGCGACTACCGGAGGAGCCAACCCATGCAAAACCCACAGAATCTGATTTGGATCGACCTGGAAATGACCGGGTTGAACCCCGACACCGACGTCATCATCGAGATGGCGACCATCGTCACCGACAGCGACCTCAACACCCTGGCCGAAGGCCCGGTGATCGCAATCCACCACAGCGACGCAATCCTCGCCGGTATGGACGAGTGGAACACACGCCAGCACGGCGGCTCGGGCCTGACCCAGCGCGTGCGCGACAGCCGCATCAGCATGGCCGAGGCCGAAGCGCAGACCATCGCTTTCCTGGAGCAGTGGGTGCCCAAGGGCAAATCGCCGATCTGCGGCAATAGCATCTGTCAGGACCGGCGCTTCCTCTATACCCACATGAAAGCGCTGGAAAGCTACTTCCACTACCGCAACCTGGACGTCTCCACCCTCAAGGAGTTGGCCGCGCGCTGGGCGCCTGAGGTCAAGGACAGCTTCCACAAAGGCAGCACCCACCTGGCCCTGGACGACATCCGCGAGTCCATTGGCGAGTTGCAGCATTACCGCAAGCACTTCATCAAGTTCTGATTGTGTAGAAGGGCTGAAGGCCCCATCTCGGGCAAGCCCGCTCCTACAGGGCATCTGCGAACCTGTGGGAGCCGCCCCACGGTTTTCCTGGCACCGCCCTCTTTTGGTGCCATCACATAATGGCTAGACTGCGCGCCTTCCTGTCAGGACCGCCATCATGCTGTTGATGCTCTATTTGATTGCCATTACCGCTGAAGCCATGACCGGCGCACTCTCTGCGGGGCGCCGTGGCATGGATTGGTTTGGCGTGGTGCTGATCGCCTGTGTGACGGCGCTGGGGGGCGGGTCGGTGCGTGACGTGCTGCTAGGCCACTACCCGCTGACGTGGGTCAAGCACCCGGAATACTTGGTGCTGACCACGGTGGCGGCGATGTTCACGGTGTTTACCGCGCGTTGGATGCGCCATCTGCGCTCGCTGTTTTTGGTGCTCGACGCCGTGGGCCTGGTGGCGTTTACCCTGATCGGCTGCATGACCTCCCTGGAAATGGGCCACGGCATGTTGGTGGCGTCCGTCAGCGGGGTCATTACCGGCGTTTTCGGCGGCATCCTGCGGGATATTTTCTGCAACGACATCCCGCTGATCTTCCGCCGCGAGCTTTACGCCAGCGTCTCCTTCGCCGCAGCCTGGTGCTACATGTTCTGCCTGTGGCTGAACCTGCCGGGCGAGCAAGCCATCCTTATCACTCTGTTTGGCGGCTTCCTGCTGCGCCTGCTGGCGATCCGCTTTCACTGGGAAATGCCCAAGTTCGTCTACAACGACGAGCACTGATCCCGCGTCGCATGCTGCTTGAGTGCCCACGCCACGTGCTCGCGCACCAGCTCCGACGGATAGTCCGCCCGCGCCTTCAAGGCCTCCAGCACAGGGATGGTCGAGGGTGCATTGCCCAGGCCCACCGCCAGGTTGCGCAGCCAGCGCTCATAGCCGGCACGGCGCAGCGGCGAGCCTTCGGTGCTGCTGAGAAATTGCGCTTCGTCCCAGAGGAATAATTGCGCCAACTCGGCGTTATCCAGATTGTGCCGGGGCTTGAAGTCGCTTTCGCCCGACGGGCGGGCGAAGCGGTTCCAGGGGCAGACGATTTGGCAGTCGTCGCAGCCGAACACCCGGTTGCCAATCAGCGGCCGCAGGTCTTCTGGGATGGCGCTCTTGAGTTCGATGGTCAGGTAGGAAATACAGCGCCGCGCATCCAGCACATAAGGCCCGACGAAGGCGTTGGTGGGGCAGATGTCCAGGCACGCGGTGCAGCGCCCGCAGTGTTCGCTGGCGTGGGGCGGATCCACAGGCAGCGGTAGGTCGACGAACAGTTCGCTGAGGAAGAAGTAGCTGCCGGCCTTGCGGTTGAGCACCAGGGTGTTTTTGCCGATCCAGCCCAGCCCAGCCTGCTCGGCCAGGGCTTTTTCCAGCACCGGGGCGCTATCGACGAAAGCGCGGTAGCCAAAGGGGCCGATCAGTGCCTGGATGCGCTCGGCCAGTTGCTGTACGCGTTTGCGGATCAGCTTGTGGTAATCGCGGCCCAGGGCATAACGGGAAACGTAGGCTTTTTCCGGTTGGGCCAGGCGTTGGGCCATTTGGGTGTCGCCAGGCAGGTAGTCCATGCGCAGAGAAACCACCCGCAGCGTGCCGGGCACCAGCTCTTCGGGGTGCGAGCGCTTGCTGCCGTGGGCGCCCATGTAATCCATTTCGCCGTGGTAGCCGGCATCGAGCCAGCGTTGCAGGTGCTGTTCGTGTTCGCCCAGGTCCAGGCCGCTGATGCCGACTTGTTGAAAGCCCAGTTCACGGCCCAGCGCCTTGATCGTTTGGGCCAGGGCGGGGAAGTCGGGGGAGGTGACAGGCATGAGACGAGAGAAACCGGGGCTGAGGTGCGTATAATTCTGCCAGACATCGGAGCCCGAAGACGCATGCCGCAGACAAATCAACCATTGCCCGACGTACAACACCTCGCGCCCGGCCATCTGCCGGGCCTTTTACCTCGCGGGGCGAGTGCCCATAAAGGCCAGTTCGGCCATGTTTTACTGATAGGTGGTGATCGCGGTTTTGCCGGCGCCATTCTGCTCAGCGCCGAAAGCGCCTTGCGCAGCGGCGCGGGGCGGGTGTCGCTGGCCACCCGCAGCGAGCACGTGCCGGCGGCCCTGGCGCGGTTGCCGGAAGCCATGGCGCGAGGTATTGCCTCGGCCAATCAGTTGATGGGCTTGCTGGCCCAGGCCTCGGTGTTGGTGGTCGGCCCCGGGTTGGGGCAGTCGGCCTGGAGCCGCAGCCTGCTATCGGCTGCCGCCAACACCGCGCTGCCCCAGGTGTGGGACGCCGATGCCCTCAACCTGCTGGCCGACGGCGGCATCAACCTGCCCGCAGGCTGCGTGCTCACGCCCCATCCGGGGGAGGCGGCGCGCTTGCTGGGCGTATCGACAGCCGAGGTTCAGGCCGACCGTACTAAGGTGGCGCGCGCATTGAGCGCCAAATACGCCGCGGTGGTGGTGCTCAAGGGGGCTGGCAGTTTGATCGCGAGCCCGGATGGGCGGGTTTCCCGTTGCGACCGGGGGCATCCGGCCATGGCCAGCGCGGGCCTGGGGGATGTGCTGGCCGGGTTGATCGGCGCCTTGCTGGCCCAGGGCTTGAGCGCGTTCGACGCGGCGTGCCTGGCCGTGTGGCTGCATGCCTGCGCCGGTGAACAACAAGGCCGATTGGGTCGAGGCCTGGCGGCCAGCGACCTGATTCCAGCCATTCGTCAGTTATTGGAGGAGCAATCGCCGTGCGTGAAGTAACGCTGTTTATGGCGGATGAACAGGCTATGACGGATTTGGGCGGCGTGCTTGCCCGAATCACCCAAGGCCATGGTCTGATTTTTCTCGATGGTGACCTGGGTGCGGGTAAAACCACCCTGTCGCGGGGCATTATTCGCGGGCTGGGACACGTCGGCGCGGTAAAAAGTCCTACCTTCACTTTGGTCGAACCCTACGAGATCGGGGGCATCCGCGCCTTCCACTTCGACCTGTATCGGTTGGTTGACCCAGAAGAACTGGAGTTTTTGGGGATTCGCGATTATTTCGACGATGACGCGCTGTGCCTGATCGAATGGCCCGAAAAGGGTGCAGGCTTTTTGCCAAAGCCCGACCTGACCATTACCATTAGGCCGCATAACGCCGGGCGTTCACTGCATGTGTTGTCCCAAGGTGCGCGCGGTGAGTCGTGGTGCGCAGCCTTGGCATTGAAATTCAAATAAATAATGGGGTTAGGTATGCGCTTTCGCGCGTTGGTTACTGTCGTAGGGGTGTTGCTTGCGGCAATGACTGTCAATGCTCTGGCCGCTTCGCAGGTGCGCAGTGTGCGCCTGTGGCGCGCACCGGATAACACGCGACTGGTGTTTGACCTGTCCGGCCCAGTGCAGCACAGCGTTTTCACGCTCAGTGCCCCGGATCGCCTGGTGATCGACATCAACGGCGCAACACTAGGCGCGCCGCTGAACGTCTCCACCGCCAACACCCCCATCACCGCCATGCGTTCGGCCCAGCGCACGCCGAGCGACCTGCGGGTGGTGATTGACCTCAAGCAAGCCGTCACACCGAAAAGCTTCGTGCTGGCGCCCAACGCCCAATACGGTAATCGCCTGGTGGTCGACTTGTTCGACAACCCGTCCGACGCCGCTTCGCCGCCTACACCGACCCCCAGCGTGGCCACGGTGCCGGCCGTGCCGGTGACCGCACCCAAGCCTGCTATTAATCTGCCACCAGCGCCGGCCGGAAAGCGCGACATCATTGTGGTCATCGACGCCGGCCACGGCGGCGAAGACCCGGGTGCCTCGGGCTCGCGCGGCCAGCGGGAAAAAGACGTGGTGCTGGCTATCGCCAAGGAATTGCAACGCCAGGTCAACGGCATCAAGGGCTTTCGCGCCGAGCTGACCCGCACTGGCGACTACTTCATCCCGTTGCGTGGGCGTACCGAAATCGCCCGCAAGAAGGGCGCCGACCTGTTTGTCTCGATCCACGCCGACGCGGCCCCCTCCAAAGCGGCGTTCGGCGCCTCGGTGTTCGCGCTGTCCGATCGCGGCGCCACCTCCGAGACCGCACGCTGGCTGGCCGACAGTGAAAACCGTTCTGACCTGATCGGCGGGGCCGGTAACGTCAGTCTCGACGACAAGGACCGCATGCTTGCCGGGGTGCTGCTCGACCTGTCGATGACCGCGTCCCTGACCTCCAGCCTGAACGTGGGCCAGAAAGTGCTGAGCAACATCGGCCGTGTCACGCCGCTGCACAAGCAGCGGGTGGAGCAGGCCGGGTTCATGGTGCTCAAATCCCCAGATATTCCGTCGATCCTCGTCGAAACCGGGTTCATCTCCAACGCCAACGAAGCCTCGAAACTGGCTGCTGCCAGCCACCAGCAGGCGCTGGCCCGCTCCATCAGCAGCGGCGTGCGCCAGTTCTTCCAGCAGAACCCGCCGCCGGGCACCTACATCGCCTGGCTGCGTGACGCCGGCAAGATTGCGCAGGGGCCGCGGGATCACCGGGTCAGCCCAGGCGAAACGTTGGCGATGATTGCTGTGCGCTACCAGGTGTCGGCGGGTGCCTTGCGCAGCGCCAACAATCTCAAGACCGATGAGCTGAAAATCGGCCAGACCCTCAACATTCCGAGCACGGAACTGGCGGTCAAGGAATGAACGACATCGTGAACAACAGCGCTCGCATCGAACTGCTCAGCCCAAGGCTGGCGAACCAGATCGCCGCGGGCGAAGTGGTCGAGCGCCCGGCGTCGGTCATCAAGGAATTGCTGGAAAACAGCATCGACTCCGGCGCGCGGCGTATCGACGTGGATGTGGAACAGGGCGGCGTCAAGCTGCTGCGGGTGCGTGACGATGGCAGTGGCATCTCCTCCGACGATTTGCCCCTGGCCCTGGCGCGCCACGCCACCAGTAAGATCCGTAACCTGGAAGACCTGGAACAAGTAATGAGCCTGGGGTTTCGCGGCGAGGCCCTGGCGTCCATCAGCTCGGTGGCGCGCCTGACCCTCACCTCGCGCACCCGTGAGGCCGAGCAGGCCTGGCAGGTGGAAACCGAGGGCCGCGACATGGCGCCCCGGGTCCAGCCTGCGGCCCATCCGGTGGGCACGTCGGTGGAAGTGCGCGACCTGTTCTTCAACACCCCGGCGCGGCGCAAATTTCTCAAAACCGAAAAAACCGAATTCGATCACCTGCAAGAAGTCATTAAGCGCCTGGCCCTGGCCCGTTTCGACGTGGCCTTCCACCTGCGCCATAACGGCAAGACCATCCTCAGCCTGCACGAAGCCCACGATGACGCGGCGCGTGCCCGGCGCGTGGCCGCGGTGTGCGGGGCGGGCTTCCTGGAGCAGGCGCTGCCGATTGAAGTTGAGCGCAATGGCCTGCATTTGTGGGGCTGGGTCGGCTTGCCGACGTTCTCCCGTAGCCAGGCTGACTTGCAGTACTTCTATGTGAACGGCCGCGCAGTGCGCGACAAACTGGTGGCCCACGCGGTGCGCCAGGCGTACCGCGACGTGCTGTTCAACGGCCGTCATCCGACCTTCGTGCTGTTTTTCGAGGTCGATCCGGCGGTGGTTGACGTCAACGTGCACCCGACCAAGCACGAAGTGCGTTTTCGTGATGGGCGCATGGTTCACGACTTTCTATATGGCACCCTGCACCGTGCCTTGGGTGATGTGCGCCCCGAGGACCAGCTCGCCGCGCCTGCGGCGGTCGCGGGTATGGTCCGCCCGACCGGCATCGACGCCGGCGAGTTCGGCCCCCAGGGCGAAATGCGCCTGGCGGCCAATGCCTTGCTGGAGCAGCCCCAGGGGCAACCGAACGTTCATGCGCCGGGCTCCGGCGCGGGGGCGGGTTATCAGTATCAATACACGCCGCGGCCAACGTCCGCTGTGCCGGCCGCAGAAGCCCAGGCGGCGTACCGTGAGTTCTTCGCGCCACTGCCTGGGGCCGGCGCCGTGGCGTTGCCCGAGGGGCAGGGCGATGTTCCGCCATTGGGTTATGCCCTGGCGCAGCTCAAGGGCATCTATATCCTCGCGGAAAACGCCCAGGGCCTGGTGCTGGTGGATATGCACGCGGCTCACGAGCGGATCATGTACGAGCGTTTGAAAGTCGCCATGGCCAGCGAGGGTCTCAGTGGCCAGCCGCTGCTGGTGCCCGAATCCTTGGCCCTGAGCCAACGTGAAGCGGACTGCGCCGAAGAGCACGTCGCCTGGTTCCAGCGCCTGGGCTTCGAGCTCCAGCGCCTAGGCCCGGAAACCCTGGCCATTCGCCAGATCCCGGCACTGCTTAAGCAGGCCGAGGCCAATCGGTTGGTCAGTGACGTGCTGGCAGACCTGATGGAATACGGCACCAGCGACCGGATTCAGGCTCACCTGAACGAACTGCTCGGCACCATGGCCTGCCACGGCGCGATCCGCGCCAACCGGCGCCTGGCCTTGCCGGAAATGAACGGCTTGCTGCGGGACATGGAAAACACTGAACGCAGTGGTCAATGCAACCATGGCCGACCGACCTGGACCCAATTGGGCCTGGACGATCTGGACAAACTGTTCTTGCGCGGTCGCTGATGAGCCATTTACCTCCCGCCATCTTCCTGATGGGCCCTACGGCCGCGGGCAAGACCGACCTGGCCATCGAGCTGACCAAGGTGTTGCCGTGCGAACTCATCAGCGTGGATTCCGCACTGGTCTATCGCGGCATGGATATCGGCACCGCCAAGCCTTCAAAGGCGCTGCTGGCCGAGCATCCCCATCGTTTGATCGACATTCTCGACCCGGCCGAGGCTTATTCGGCCGCGGATTTCCGCCGTGATGCCTTGGAAGCGATGGCGGACATCACCTCGCGCGGCAAAATCCCGCTGCTGGTGGGCGGCACAATGCTCTACTACAAGGCTTTGCTCGACGGCCTGGCGCAGATGCCAGCGGCGGACCCGCAGGTTCGCGCCGATATCGAGCAAGAGGCTGCGCGCCTTGGCTGGCAAGCCCTGCACGACCAATTGGCGGCGGTTGACCCGGTGTCGGCGGCGCGTATTCACCCTAACGACCCGCAGCGCTTGAGCCGGGCGCTGGAAGTTTATCGTGTCAGCGGCCAGAGCATGACCGCCCACCGCGAGCGACAATCTGCGCAAAGTACTGAAGCAGCCGCTTCGGGGCGAGGACAATTGCCCTATACTGTCGCGAACTTGGCCATCGCCCCGGCGAACCGCCAAGTACTGCATGAGCGCATTGCACAAAGATTCACACAAATGTTGGAACAGGGTTTCGTTGACGAAGTCATAGCACTGCGCTCCAGAGGTGACTTGCACGCCGGGTTGCCGTCTATACGTGCCGTGGGTTATCGACAAGTCTGGGATCACCTGGATGGCAAGCTGACATTCACCGAGATGCAGGAGCGCGGCATCATTGCCACGCGCCAATTGGCGAAGCGTCAGTTCACCTGGCTACGCAGTTGGGCTGATTTACAGTGGTTGGACAGCCTGGCTTGCGACAATCTGCCACGCGCCTTGAAATACTTGGGAACGGTCTCCATATTGAGCTGAGTCCTTGCAATTGCCGTCTATCCTTGGGGGTGTGGCGGCCACAAGCCATCTGTTTTCTAATTTTTTATTATTGATCCTTAAAGGAGTGCGGCACATGTCAAAAGGGCATTCGCTACAAGACCCTTACTTGAATACTTTACGTAAAGAGAAAGTGGGGGTTTCCATCTATCTGGTCAACGGGATCAAGCTGCAAGGCACGATCGAATCCTTCGACCAGTTCGTCATCCTGCTCAAGAACACCGTCAGCCAGATGGTGTACAAGCACGCTATCTCCACAGTAGTGCCGGTTCGTCCAATTCGTCTGCCTAGCGCTACCGAAAACGAACAGGGCGACGCTGATCCTGCTCCAGGTAACGCCTGATAGGAGTCTCCTTTGTTCTTTGAGCGCCACGGTGGTGGTGAGCGGGCAATCCTCGTTCACTTGGATGGACAGGACCCTGAGGCGCGCGAAGATCCGCAGGAGTTTCAGGAGTTGGCTCTATCGGCCGGCGCCGAGACCGTTGCGTTCTTTAACGTGCCGCGTCATCGGCCAACCGCCAAATACCTGATTGGCAGCGGCAAGGTCGAGGAACTGCGCGACCTGGTCAGCGCCGAACAGGTCGATCTGGTCATTTTCAATCACATCCTCACGCCCAGTCAGGAACGTAACCTCGAACGTGTTTTCGAGTGTCGCGTGATCGACCGCACGGGTTTGATTCTCGACATCTTTGCCCAACGTGCCCGCACCCATGAAGGCAAGCTCCAGGTAGAACTGGCCCAGCTTGAGCACATGAGTACGCGTTTGGTGCGCGGTTGGACCCACCTTGAGCGGCAAAAGGGTGGCATCGGCCTGCGCGGCCCGGGTGAAACTCAGCTTGAAACCGACCGGCGTCTGTTGCGGGTTCGCCTGCGGCAGATCAAGGGGCGGCTGGAGAAGGTGCGCAGCCAGCGCGAGCAGTCCCGTCGAGGGCGCAAGCGTGCGGATATCCCCACGGTTTCGCTGGTGGGCTATACCAACGCCGGCAAATCCACGCTGTTTAACTCGGTGACGCAATCGGACGTGTATGCGGCGGATCAACTCTTCGCCACGCTCGACCCGACCTTGCGTCGCCTGGACCTAGATGACCTGGGGCCGATTGTCCTGGCCGACACCGTTGGTTTTATCCGGCACTTGCCTCACAAACTGGTCGAGGCCTTTCGGGCCACGCTCGAAGAGTCGAGCAACTCCGACCTGTTGTTGCATGTGATCGATGCCGCCGAACCCGACCGCATGCTACAAATCGAGCAGGTGATGGTGGTGCTGGGTGAGATTGGCGCCCAGGACTTGCCCATCCTCGAGGTCTATAACAAACTCGATTTGCTCGAAGGTGTAGAGCCGCAGATCCAGCGCGATGCCGATGGCAAGCCGCAGCGGGTCTGGTTGTCGGCGCGGGACGGTCAAGGGTTGGATCTGCTCAAGCAAGCTATCGCGGAATTGCTCGGCAACGATTTGTTCGTCGGCACCTTGCGCTTGCCTCAGCGTTTTGCTCGACTGCGTGCTCAGTTCTTCGCAGCGGGTGCGGTACAGAAAGAAGAACACGACGAAGAAGGCCTGAGTTTGCTGGCTGTGCGCCTGCCCCGGATCGAGTTGAATCGACTGGTCAGTCGCGAGGGCTTGCAACCGATGGAGTTTCTCGAGCAACACACTTTGCAATAAAAGCCTGGAAAAGCGGTTGTGCCGCTGTCGTAGGCATTCTGTAGCATTGGCCGACGCGCCGTGGGCGCGTCTTTGCTTTATCAGATGGAGAGCGCTATGGCTTGGAATGAGCCGGGTGGCAACTCGAATAATCAGGATCCTTGGGGTGGTAAGCGCCGCAATAATGGCGACCGCAAGGGGCCACCAGATCTCGACGAGGCCTTCCGAAAGCTACAGGAAAGCCTGAACGGGTTGTTCGGTGGTGGAAAAAAACGTGGCAGTGACGACGGCAATGGCAGCTCTGGCAAGGGTGGTGGCTACGGCCTGCTCGGCCTGGGGCTTGTCGTGCTGGCAGCCGTTTGGTTGTACAGCGCCGTCTACGTCGTGGACGAGCAGGAGCAGGCTGTGGTGCTGCGCTTCGGCAAATACTACGAGACTGTCGGCCCGGGCCTGAACATCTACTTCCCGCCGATTGATAAGAAGTACATGGAAAACGTCACGCGTGAGCGTGCCTATACCAAGCAAGGCCAAATGCTGACCGAAGACGAGAACATCGTCGAAGTCCCTTTGACCGTGCAGTACAAAATCAGCAACCTGCGGGATTTCGTGCTGAACGTCGATCAGCCGGAAATCAGCCTGCAGCACGCGACCGAGAGTGCTCTGCGCCATGTGGTGGGTTCCACCGCGATGGATCAGGTGCTGACCGAAGGTCGTGAATTGATGGCGAGCGAGATCAAGGAGCGTCTGCAACGCTTCCTCGACACTTACCGCACCGGTATCACCGTTACTCAGGTCAACGTACAGAGCGCTGCTGCACCGCGCGAAGTGCAGGAAGCCTTCGATGACGTGATCCGCGCACGCGAAGATGAGCAGCGTTCGCGCAACCAGGCTGAAACCTACGCCAACGGCGTCGTGCCGGAAGCCCGTGGTCAGGCCCAGCGCATCATCGAGGATGCCAACGGTTATCGCGATGAAGTGGTTTCCCGCGCCAAGGGTGAAGCCGACCGCTTTACCAAACTGGTGGCTGAGTACCGCAAAGCCCCTGAAGTCACCCGCGAGCGTCTGTACCTGGACACCATGCAGGAAGTCTTCAGCAACACCAGTAAAGTGTTGGTGACCGGTAATAAAGGTGGCCAGAGCAACCTGCTTTACCTGCCGCTCGACAAGATGATCGAAAGTGGCCGCACTGGCTCCTCGCCAGTAACTGGCGCCGCCGCAGCCAGCAACAATGATGCGGGCACGCACAGCGGCGCGGATTCGCAGCCACAGCCAACGCGTTCCAGGGAGAGTCGCTGATGAGCAATAAATCGCTGATCGCCCTTATTGTCGGCGTCGTCGTGGCGATCGCTGCCTGGAACTGCTTCTACATCGTGGCTCAGACCGAGCGTGCGGTGTTGCTGCAGTTCGGTCGGGTGGTCCAGGCTGATGTCCAACCGGGCCTGCATGTGAAAGTGCCATACGTCAACCAGGTGCGTAAGTTCGATGCTCGCCTGATGACGCTGGATGCGCCGACACAGCGCTTCCTGACACTGGAAAAGAAAGCCGTCATGGTCGATGCTTTTGCCAAGTGGCGCGTGAAAGATGCTGAGCGCTTCTACACCGCGACTTCCGGCCTCAAGCAGATTGCTGACGAACGTCTGTCCCGTCGTTTGGAATCGGGCCTGCGCGACCAGTTCGGTAAGCGTACGTTGCACGAAGTGGTGTCCGGCGAGCGCGATGCGCTGATGGCGGATATCACCGCTTCGCTCAACAAGATGGCCGAGAAAGAGCTGGGCATCGAAGTGATCGACGTCCGGGTCAAGGCCATCGACCTGCCGAAGGAAGTGAACCGCAGCGTGTTCGAGAGGATGAGCACAGAGCGTGAGCGTGAAGCTCGCGAGCACCGCGCCAAAGGTAACGAACTGGCAGAAGGCATCCGTGCCGACGCCGATCGTCAGCGTCGCGTACTGCTGGCTGAAGCCTATCGCGAGTCTGAAGAGGCGCGCGGTGATGGTGATGCCCAGGCAGCGGCGATCTACGCCAAGGCCTACGGCCAGGATCAGGAGTTCTACGCGTTTTACCGTAGCCTGCGTGCCTACCGTGAAAGCTTCGCGAACAAAACCGATGTCATGGTGCTTGACCCAAGCAGCGACTTTTTCCGCTACCTGGAAAAAGCCAAGCCTTGACCCCTGCGACACCCCGTCGAGCGGCTAAAGCGCTTGGCGGGGTGATCCTTTGGGAAAACGGGTGTATGATGCGGCAGCCGGGAAATTCCCGGCTTTTTTGCGTCTGCATGTTTGATTGCTTCAGAACGAGTTGATTGGCTCGACAGTTTTTTCGAGGAATGTGGTGGCGAAGCCGATTTCAGGCCTTTCGCCCCGTCGCTCTTGGGCGGCAGGTAACCATTTTCTGCTTCACTCAAGGCTAGCCCGACGGCTCGCCGCCCGGATCATAGGGGAATGGCGTAATGGCAACGGTAGACCGCTGGCTGCTGCCAGATGGCATCGAAGAAGTACTGCCGCCTGAAGCGGCGCGCATCGAAGTAGCGCGCCGCCAGGTGTTGGATCTGTTCCAGAGCTGGGGCTACGAGTTTGTCGTAACCCCTCATATCGAGTACCTGGAATCCCTGTTGACCGGTGCTGGCCAGGACCTGGATCTGCGCACCTTCAAGGTCATCGACCCGCAATCGGGTCGGCAGATGGGGTTTCGCGCAGACATCACGCCGCAGGTGGCGCGCATCGATGCGCACACCCTGCGCCGCGAAGGCCCAAGCCGCCTGTGCTACGCCGGTAGCGTGCTGCATGCGCAGCCGCGTGCGTTGTCCTCCTCGCGCAGCCCAATCCAGTTGGGCGCCGAGTTGTACGGCGATGCCAGCCCCAGCAGCGACGTGGAAGTCATTAGCCTGATGCTGGCCATGCTACAACTGGCCGATGTGCCGGATGTGCACATGGACCTGGGGCATGTCGGCATCTATCGTGGCCTGGCACGCGCCGCCGGTCTGTCCGGCGAAGTGGAGCAGCAGTTGTTCGACGCCCTGCAACGCAAGGCCATTGACGAAGTGATCGCGCTGACCGAAGGCCTGCCGGCCGAATTGGCCGCAATGCTGCGGGCGCTGGTTGACCTGTGTGGCAGTCGCGAAGTGCTGGATGCCGCCCGTGTGCGCCTGGCGAACGCGCCGGCCCCGGTACTGGCGGCGCTGGACGATTTGCTGGCGATTGCCGAGCGTCTGTCCGCGCGTTTCCCCCAGTTGCCGCTGTATTTTGACCTGGGCGAGCTGCGCGGTTACCACTACCACACCGGCGTGGTGTTCGCCGTGTTCGTACCGGGCGTGGGTCAATCCATCGCCCAGGGCGGTCGCTACGACGATATCGGCGCCGATTTTGGTCGTGCCCGTCCAGCGACTGGTTTTTCCACCGATTTGAAAACCCTGGTGACCCTGGGGCGTGCTGAGATCGAGCTACCGTCTGGCGGTATCTGGATGCCTGACAGTACGGATGCAGCACTCTGGCAGCACGTTTGCCAGTTGCGCAGTGAGGGTCAGCGCGTTGTCCAGGCCTTGCCTGGGCAGCTGTTGGCCGCCGCCCGTGAAGCGGACTGCGACCGGCAATTGATTCAGCAGAACGGGCTTTGGCAAGTATTGCCGCTGGCTTCTTGAGTTTTCCTGCCGGCGGCTGCCGGCACCAAGTTTGCGCGAATGAGGACAAGTGTTATGGGTAAGAATGTCGTAGTCCTGGGCACCCAATGGGGTGATGAGGGCAAAGGCAAGATCGTTGATCTGCTGACCGAACATGCTGCCGCCGTAGTGCGCTACCAAGGTGGCCACAACGCGGGCCACACCCTGGTGATCGACGGCGAGAAAACCGTCTTGCACCTGATCCCGTCGGGAGTACTGCGCGAAGGCGTGCAGTGCCTGATCGGCAACGGCGTGGTGGTTGCACCGGACGCCCTGCTGCGGGAAATCACCAAGCTGGAAGAGAAAGGCGTACCGGTGCGTGAGCGCCTGCGTATCAGCCCTTCCTGCCCGTTGATCCTGTCCTTCCACGTTGCGCTGGACCAAGCCCGTGAAAAGGCCCGTGGCGAGTTGAAGATCGGTACCACCGGTCGCGGCATCGGCCCGGCTTACGAAGACAAGGTTGCGCGTCGTGGCCTGCGTGTGGGCGACCTGCTCAACATGCCACGTTTTGAAGACAAGCTGCGTGAACTGGTGGATTACCACAACTTCATGCTGGTGGGTTACTACAAAGAGCCGGCCATCGACTTCGACAAGACCCTGGCCGAGTGCAAGGAGTACGCCGAGCTGCTCAAGCCGCTGATGCTGGACGTGACGGCCGAGCTGCACGACCTGCGTCGTGCTGGCAAAGACATCATGTTCGAAGGCGCCCAGGGCTCGTTGCTGGACATCGACCACGGTACCTACCCCTATGTAACCAGCTCCAACACCACCGCGGGCGGCGTTGCTACCGGTTCGGGTGTGGGCCCTATGTTCCTGGACTACATCCTGGGCATCACCAAGGCTTACACCACGCGCGTCGGTTCGGGCCCGTTCCCGACCGAGCTGTTCGACGAAGTCGGCGCGCACCTGGCCAAACAAGGTCACGAGTTCGGTGCCACCACCGGTCGCGCTCGTCGTTGTGGTTGGTTCGACGCCGTTATCCTGCGTCGCGCTATCGACGTGAACAGCATTTCGGGCATCTGCCTGACCAAGCTGGACGTACTCGACGGCCTGGAAGCCATTAACATCTGCATCGGCTACAAAGATGCAGAAGGTAAAGACGTAGCCCCGACTGACGCTGACAGCTACGTGGGCCTGCAGCCTGTGTACGAAGAAGTGCCGGGCTGGACCGAGTCCACCGTGGGCGCCAAGACGCTGGAAGAGCTGCCTGCCAACGCCCGTGCTTACATCAAACGCGTCGAAGAGCTGATCGGCGCGCCGATCGACATTATTTCGACGGGCCCGGACCGCAACGAAACCATCGTTCTGCGTCATCCGTTCGCGTAATAAGCTGTTGATGTAAAAAGCAAAGGGCCCTCGATTGGGCCCTTTGTCGTTTCTGCCTGACAAGCGGCACGACCCTTGCTGTGTTTCCCTCTTTGGTGGTGCTATCAATTTAATGGCACCCTAGGTGGAGGGATTCCCAATGTCTGCCGTTCTCTCATTGTTACAAAGCCGGCTGTTGCGACCGGTGTTCGTTACCCTTGGTATCGCTCTTTTGGTGCAAGTGCTGGTGGCCGTTGCACTAACTCGGAGCACGGTGACCGCGTTGGAGGCCGATTTGGCCAATCGGTTGGGTGTGGATAGCCAGAAGCTTTCGGGTGAATTGGAGCAGGCCGGGCGCGAGGTGACGTCGAGCCTCGACGGCCTCTCCAGCAGCACGCGTCAGCGCCTCACGGCGGGGCTTTCGTCGCGCCTGGAAGATGAGCAGGCGCAACTTCGCGCCACGTTGGAGAAAGACCTTCAGGATTCGGCTAACGATATGGCCCAGCTCCTGGCCTCCGTGGCGCCGCGCGCCATGTGGGACAACGATGTGCCAACCCTGTCTGAATTCGCACGACGCGCGCAGCGCAACCCCAACGTGTTGTTCGTGGTGTATGACGACGCTACGGGCCAGCATCTGACCCGCTACCTGAACCGGGAAAACCCGATCAACAAGGCCCTTCTGGAAAAAGGCCAAGGCGAGCGGGCGCTGGATAAGGTGCTGGACGCGGCGAAGAACGATAAGTCGGTGTACTACCTGGAAGCCTCCATCAACCCCAATGGCGTGGAAATCGGCAAGGTGCTGATGGGCGTGTCGACAGCGTCGGTGGAAACCGACCTGGCGGCGCTGGACAAACGCTTTAGCGCGTTGATCGCCAGCAGCGACCAATTGGTGGATGACAGCCTCAAGGGCGCGGCGGCTGACAGCGCCACGGCTATGCGCGCGCGCCTGCAATCTGCCCAGGGCACGGCGGCGGCAATGAAAGACAACACCGCCAGCACCGTGCAGGAAGCGGCGGCGACGTTGCGCTGGCGCATTGGCCTGGCCCTGGCCCTGGTGGGCTTTGGCGTCTTGCTGCTATTGGCTGTGGTGCTGGGGCGTCGGGTGGTCAATCGCTTGCACCTGCTGATTGCGGCCATGGACGATCTGGCGGCCGGGGACGGCGACCTGACCAAGCGTGTGCAAATCAACAGCAAGGATGAAATCGGCGACATGGCCTCGGCGGTCAATCGCTTTGTGGATAAATTGCAGCCCATCGTGCGCGAGGCGGGCGATGTGGCCCAGCGTACTGGCGTGGAAATCGGCGCCATGACCCGGCGCAATGCGGGTGCCGATGCGGCGGCCGCGTCCCAGCGCGACGAAGTGGCCGAAAGCCTGCGGGCGCTGTCGCAGATGGCCGATGAAGCGCAGGCAGAGAGCCAGGCCATGCAGTCGGCATTGCAGCAAGTGGTGGAGATCCGCCAGGCCACGGACGAGAACACTCGCACTTCGGCTCAGGTGGGTAGCCTGATTGAGGCGCTGGCCGGGCAGGTGGACACCGGGGCCAAGGTTATCGAGCGCCTGGCGCAGCAGAGCGAGCAGATCGAGGTGGTGCTGACGGTGATCCACGGGATCGCCGAGCAGACCAACCTGTTGGCGTTGAACGCGGCTATCGAGGCGGCGCGAGCCGGTGAAACCGGGCGCGGTTTCGCGGTGGTGGCCGACGAGGTGCGCGCGCTGGCCAGCAAGACCCAGAGTTCCACCGGCGATATCCAGGCCCACATCGGCGCCTTGCAGCAGGGCGCGCGGGAGGCGGTGGCTGCGATTGGTCAGGCCGGGCGCCAGGCCAGTGAAGGCTTGTTGGTGCTGCGCGACAGTGCACGCTTGCAGCAATCGGTGCAGTCATCGGTGGAGCAAGTTCACGCGGCCATTGGCCTGGCGACCCAGGCGGCGGCGCATCAGGCTCAGGGCGCGCACGCGGTGCGGGGACGGGTTGAAACCATCCACGCTCAGGCCGAGCAAGCGGCGCAAGCGGTGATAGAGACTACGGCCAGCGGCAAGGTGCTCGATGGCCTCGCGGCGCAGCTGAAGGCGAGCTTGGGGCAGTTCAAGGCTTAGGTGGGTTGTAGATCTTCTGTGGGAGCGGGCTCCCTCCCACAGCCACCAGGCCTATTTCAACGGCTCAGGTACATCCGCGTCGTCAGCAAATACACCGGTAACCCCGACACCAGGATCAGCAGCGCCGCATAGGGTGCGGCGGCGGCGAACTCCACATTCGCCGTATGCGCCCACACCTCGGTGGCCAGGGTGTTGAGCCCGGTGGGGCTGAGCAGCAGGGTCGCGGTGAGCTCTTTCATGGCATCCAGGAACACCAGCGCAAACGCAGCGCCCAGGGCCGGGAAGATGATCGGTAGGGTCACCCGGCAAAACGCGCTGAAGGAGCTGGCGCCAAGGGTGCGTGCGGCTTCCTCCAATTGCGGCGCGGCTTTGTTTAGTGCAGTGCGGATCGGTGCCTGCGCCAAGGGCAGAAACAACAGGGCGTAGGCGATCAGCAGCAAGGCCGACGTCTGATAAAGCACGGGCACGTAATGGAGGGCGAAGAACACCAGGGTCAGTGCGATCACCAGTCCCGGCAGAGCGTGCAGTAGGTACGGCAGGCGTTCGGCCCACAGCGCCAAGGCACCTTTGTAGCGCACCACCAGCAAGCCGACGGGCACCGCCAGCACCAGGCACAGCGCCGCGCCGCCCAGGGACAGGGCCAGGGACGAGAGCAAGGCCTCGCTGATGGCCGCCACGGGAAAGGCCGCCGAAGACCCCACCGCCAACCAATAAGCCAGCATCCCCAGGGGCACACCGCTGCCAATGATCGCCAGCATCAGGCAATAGGCCTGCCCCATCAGTGCCCAGTTGCCCAGGCGCACCTGCTCTGCTTGGCGCGCCGCGCCTTGGCCGGTGCGCACGTGGCGGCCCTTGCCGCGTACCCGTAACTCCAGCCACAGCAGCACCAGGCAGAGGGCGAGCAGCACTGCCGAGAGCATCGCAGCGTTGGCGTTGCTGAACTCCAGTTCAAACTGCTGGTAAATCGCCGTGGTAAAGGTTTGCAGGCCAATGATCGACAGGGCGCCGAACTCCACCAGCATGTGCAGGGCAATCAGCAGTGAGCCGGCCAGTAACGATGGCCAGAGCAGGGGCAAGGTGACACGAAAGAACACTCCCCAGCGGTTTTGCCCCAGGGTGCGGGCGGACTCCTCCAGGGATGGGTCGAGGTTGCGCAGCGTCGCCGCCACCGGCAAAAACACCAGCGGGTACTTGGACAGGGTCATTACGAGAATCGCCCCGCCCAGGCCCTCGAAACTGGCGCTCAAAGATACCCAGGTGAAGCTGCTGACAAACGCCGGTACCGCGAACGGCAAGCACAGGATCACGCCCCACAGGCGTCGCCCAGGTAGGTTGCTGCGCTCCAGCAACCAGGCCAGCGACAGGCCAATGACCCCGCAAGCCATCGTCACGCCAACCATCAGCAGTAAGGTGTTGCTCAGCAGGCGCAGCACATAGGGCCGCCACAGCAGATGCACCGCCTCGGCCCAGCCGGCCTGCCAGGCCTTGAGCCCCACATATAGCAGGGGCAGCAAGCTGAGGCCGATCAGCAGCAACACCGGTAGCAGCAGCCAGATCGAGGGGCGTTTGCGCCCGGGCACATAGTTCGAGCCTTGGGCGCGCGCGCGCAGCGATGTGCCCATCAGTTCAGGCCAACGTCACGTTCCAGGTCCAGGGCTTCTTCGGCGTTGCCCAGGTCCGCCGGGGTGACTTTCGGCGCCTGCAGTTCACTGAACGGCTTGAGCCCGCGATCCGACTCCATGCCTTTGTGCAGCGGATATTCGGCGGTGGTCTGGGTAATCACGCGCTGGCCTTCTTCGCTGACCATGTAGGCGAGCAACTGTTGGGCTTCTTTTGGGTATTTGCTGGACTTGATGACCGCAGCGCTAGACACGGTAATCAGCCCGCCGGCGTCGCCATCGGTGAAGTAGTGCAGTTTGGAGTCGAGCTTGCCTTTTTCCCGTTGCAGGGCGAACCAGTAGTAGTTGTTCACCAGCACGGTGGCGACTTCACCGTTCTCCACGGCTTTGAGCGCCACCATGTTGTTGCTGTAGGTTTTGCCGAAAGCGCGCAGGCCGGTGAGCCATTCTTCGGCCGCGTCCATGCCATGTAATTTGATGATCGCCACCGCTTGTTCCTGGAACGCGCCGCTGGTGGGCACGAAGCCGACTTTGCCCTGCCACTCGGGGTTGGCGAAATCCAGCACGGTTTTGGGCAGGTCTTTTTCGTCGATCAGCTTCGGGTTGAACGCCACCACGCGCACACGAGCGGTCACGCCGATCCAGGTGCCGTTGCTCGCCACGTAGTCCTTGGGCAACACGGCGAGTGTGGCGTCGTCGGCTTTGGCCAGCAGGCCTTGTTCACCGAGTTTGTTCAGGGGAGGGGACTCCTCGGTGTAGATCACGTCGGCGGGGGAGCGGTCGCCTTCTTCGACGATCTGGCTGGCGAGCTGGTTGCTGCTGCCCTTGCGCACGTTGACGTGAATACCGGTCTTGGCCTCAAACGCCTTGGCCACGGCGTCCCCCACTTCCTTGTGCTGGCCGTTGTAGAGCGTCAGGGTGACCGGGCCGCCAGCCTGGGCGAGTGGTGCGAACAGGGCCAGGCCCAGCAGGGAGAGGATCAAGCCACGTAGAAGGGAGGTTGCACGTCGGGTATATCGAAGCATCATTCGCAGGGTTCCTCGCGGTCGCATTGCAAAAACTTGTAACAATAATAAACGATATTGTTTCTCAAGTGCGGATGGATACCGCTTGACGGCCGAGGAGGGAAATGGGGAGGGCTTGCTGAGGAGGTGTGCGCAGTTTTGCAAATCAAAAAGCCAGAAATGCAAAAACCCGCTTTCGCGGGTTTTTGTGAAGCGCCAGCGTGAAAGGCTGATGCTTGAATTGGTGCCCAGAAGAAGACTCGAACTTCCACGACCTTGCGGTCACCAGCACCTGAAGCTGGCGTGTCTACCAATTTCACCATCTGGGCAGTATCAACAACATTTTCGCGCTGTTGATGGGGCGAACTATACGGAGAGAGTTTTGATCTGTAAACCCCTGTTTTCGTTTTAATAAACCGAATACTTGGAATGAAATCAAACACTTAGAATGCAAAAACCCGCTTTCGCGGGTTTTTGTGTGAGCTTCAAAGTTGAACTAACCTCAAGCTCTGAATTTGGTGCCCAGAAGAAGACTCGAACTTCCACGACCTTGCGGTCACCAGCACCTGAAGCTGGCGTGTCTACCAATTTCACCATCTGGGCAGTATCGGCAACGGCTACGTCGTCGATGGCGCGCACTATACGGAGGCAGTTTTGAGCTGTAAACCCCTGTTATCAAAAAACCAGCGAAAAATTCGCGAGCGGTCTTCTAATGCGTTTTCTGCGTAGGTCAAAGGGCTTTTAAGGGGCTCTTGGAGTCTGAAATTTCCCGTTTCATTACGCCTATGCCAAACTAACCCGCATATAGACAAGGTGAAAACTCTCTAATGGCCGATTGGCAGTCCCTCGATCCCGAGGCCGCTCGTGAAGCGGAAAAATATGAAAACCCTATTCCTAGCCGCGAACTGATCCTTCAGCACCTTGCTGATCGGGGTTCGCCTGCTAGCCGCGAGCAACTGGTAGAAGAATTCGGCCTGACCACCGAAGACCAGCTCGAAGCCTTGCGCCGCCGCCTGCGTGCCATGGAGCGCGATGCTCAACTGATCTACACGCGCCGTGGCACTTATGCGCCGGTGGACAAGCTCGACCTGATCCTGGGGCGCATCAGCGGCCACCGTGACGGCTTTGGCTTCTTGGTGCCGGATGACGGCAGCGACGACTTGTTCATGAGCCCGGCGCAAATGCGCCTAGTGTTCGATGGTGACCGCGCGTTGGCCCGTGTTTCCGGTCTGGATCGTCGTGGCCGCCGCGAAGGCGTGATCGTCGAAGTGGTGTCCCGTGCCCACGAGACCATCGTCGGTCGCTATTTCGAGGAGGGCGGCATCGGCTTCGTGGTTGCCGATAATCCGAAGATCCAGCAGGAAGTGCTGGTGACTCCGGGTCGCAATGCCAGCGCCAAAGTCGGCCAATTCGTTGAGGTGAAAATCACCCACTGGCCGACGCCACGCTTCCAGCCGCAAGGTGATGTGGTGGAAGTGGTGGGCAACTACATGGCACCCGGCATGGAAATCGATGTCGCGCTGCGTACCTACGACATTCCCCATGTCTGGCCTGAAGCGGTGCTCAAAGAAGCCGCCAAGCTCAAGCCGGAAGTCGAGGAAAAGGACAAAGAGAAGCGCATCGACCTGCGCCACCTGCCATTCGTCACCATCGACGGCGAAGATGCCCGCGACTTCGACGATGCGGTGTACTGCGAAGCCAAGCCGGGCAAGCTGCGCCTGTTCTCCGGCGGCTGGAAGTTGTACGTGGCGATTGCCGACGTTTCCAGCTACGTGAAGATTGGCTCGGCCCTGGACAATGAAGCCCAGGTACGCGGCAACTCGGTGTACTTCCCCGAGCGCGTGATCCCGATGCTGCCGGAGCAACTGTCCAACGGCTTGTGCTCGCTGAACCCGAAAGTCGACCGTTTGGCCATGGTGTGCGAGATGACCATGTCCAAGACCGGCGAAATGACCGATTACCAGTTCTACGAAGCGGTGATCCACTCTCAGGCGCGCCTGACCTACAACAAGGTCAGCACCATCCTGGAGCAGCCGAAAACCAGCGAGGCCAAGGCCCTGCGCGGTGAGTACGGCCATGTCGTGCCGCACCTCAAGCAGCTTTATGCGCTGTACAAGGTGCTGCTGGGCGCTCGTCATGTGCGCGGTGCCATCGACTTTGAAACCCAGGAAACCCGAATCATCTTCGGCTCCGAGCGCAAGATCGCGGAAATCACCCCGACCACCCGCAACGATGCCCACAAGCTGATCGAAGAGTGCATGCTGGCGGCCAACGTGGCCACCGCGGAATTCCTCAAAAAGCATGAAATCCCAGCTCTGTACCGGGTGCACGATGGTCCGCCGCCGGAGCGCCTGGAAAAACTGCGCGCCTTCCTGGGTGAACTCGGTTTGTCCCTGCATAAAGGCAAGGACGGCCCATCGCCGAAGGATTACCAGGCACTGTTGGCCAGCATCAAGGATCGTCCGGATTTCCACCTGATCCAGACCGTCATGCTGCGCTCGTTGAGCCAGGCAGTGTATAGCGCTGATAACCAGGGCCACTTCGGCCTGAACTACGAAGCCTATACCCACTTCACCTCGCCGATCCGCCGCTACCCGGACTTGCTCACGCACCGGGCGATCCGCAGCGTGATCCATTCGAAGATGAACACCCCGCACGTCAAGCGCGCCGGTGCCATGAGCATTCCCAAGGCGCGGATCTATCCGTACGACGAGGCGGCCCTGGAGCAACTCGGCGAGCAGTGCTCGATGAGCGAACGCCGTGCCGACGAAGCGACCCGCGACGTTGTGAACTGGCTCAAGTGCGAGTTCATGAAAGACCGCGTGGGCGAGTCGTTCCCCGGGGTCATTACCGCCGTGACCGGTTTCGGTCTGTTCGTCGAGCTGACCGATATCTACGTCGAAGGCCTGGTTCACGTCACGGCATTGCCGGGCGATTACTACCACTTCGATCCTGTGCACCACCGCCTCGCTGGCGAGCGCACCGGCCGTAGCTTCCGCTTGGGCGACACCGTGGAAGTACGGGTCATGCGCGTCGATTTGGACGAGCGCAAGATCGACTTCGAGATGGCGGAAAAAACCATCAGCGCGCCGATCGGCCGCAAGAAACGGGGTGCAGAAGCAACCGCCCCAGCCGCCAAGGCTGCCGCCGAACCTGCACCGGCGAAAACCGGGCGTCGCACTTCGACCAAAGAGAAGGCCAGCGAAGCCTATCGCCCAAGCGATGCCGCGGCGAAAAACGCCGAGTTGCGCAAAAGCCGTGAATTGAAGCAGGCGTTGTTGGCCGAAGCGAAAAGCGGTGGTAAAGCGGCGTCTGGGGGAAAGCCCGCAGCGTCGGACAAGTCGAGCAAACCGAGTAAACACCGTAAGGGCCCGCCCAAGGCAGGCTCGGCCCCGGCTGCGAAAAGCGGCGGGGCGCGCAAACCTAAGGCCAAGTCATGAGTCTGGAAAAAATCTACGGCGTGCATGCCGTGGAAGCGTTGCTGCGTCACCACCCCAAGCGCGTCAAGCAGATCTGGCTGGCCGAAGGCCGCAATGATCCGCGGGTGCAGACCCTGATCGAGCTGGCCAACGAAAACCGCGTTGCGGTCGGCCAGGCCGAGCGTCGCGAGATGGACGCCTGGGTCGAAGGCGTGCACCAGGGCGTGGTCGCGGATGTGAGCCCGAGCCAGGTCTGGGGCGAAGCCATGCTCGATGAGCTCCTGGATCGCACCGAAGGCGCGCCGCTGTTGCTGGTGCTCGACGGTGTGACCGACCCGCACAACCTCGGCGCTTGCCTGCGTTCGGCCGATGCGGCGGGTGCGCTGGCGGTAATTGTGCCCAAGGACAAGTCGGCAACCCTGACGCCGACTGTACGAAAAGTGGCCTGCGGTGCGGCGGAAGTGATCCCGCTAGTGGCCGTGACCAACCTGGCCCGGACGCTGGAAAAGCTCCAGCAGCGCGGCCTGTGGGTCGTGGGCACGGCAGGGGAGGCGGAGGTCAGCATCTATGACCAAGACCTGACCGGCCCGACCATCCTGATTATGGGCGCCGAAGGCAAAGGCATGCGCCGCCTGACCCGCGAACATTGTGACTACCTGGTGAACCTGCCGATGGCGGGCAGCGTCAGCAGCCTCAACGTGTCCGTGGCGACCGGCGTATGCCTGTTCGAGGCCCAGCGCCAGCGCGGCGCGAAAAAAGCCGCCGCTACACGCAAGTAAATCAGCCCTAAGCTGCAAGTTAAGCGTCGATGCGCTTGCAGCTTGTCACTTGCAGCTTGCAGCTTAGAGCCTCCTTCTCTACTATTGCGCCCCTTGCCTTCATGGCAGGCACGCATGTGCCTCACCGTGGCAAGGTCCATAAGTGTCATTCACTCCTTGTCTGACCGCTTTTGAGCGGCAGGCTACAACCCGTAAGGAGCATTCATGCGTCATTACGAAATCATCTTTTTGGTCCACCCGGATCAAAGCGAGCAAGTCGGCGGCATGGTTGAGCGTTACACCAAGCTGATCGAAGAAGACGGCGGCAAAATCCACCGTCTGGAAGATTGGGGCCGTCGTCAACTGGCCTACGCAATCAACAATGTTCACAAGGCTCACTACGTGATGCTGAACGTTGAGTGCACCGGCAAGGCCCTGGCCGAGCTGGAAGACAACTTCCGCTACAACGATGCAGTGATCCGTAACCTGGTCATCCGTCGCGAAGAAGCCGTTACTGGCCAATCCGAGATGCTCAAGGCTGAAGAAAACCGCAGTGAGCGCCGTGAGCGTCGCGACCGTCCTGAGCACGAAGGCGCTGAAAGCGCTGATAGTGATGACAGCGACAACAGCGATAACGCTGACGAGTAATCCACGGACCTTTTAAGGAGCCAATTACATGGCACGTTTCTTCCGTCGTCGTAAATTCTGCCGCTTCACCGCTGAAGACGTGAAAGAGATCGATTACAAAGATCTCAACACTCTGAAAGCCTACGTATCCGAGACCGGCAAAATCGTTCCAAGCCGCATCACCGGTACCAAAGCTCGTTATCAGCGTCAGCTGGCCACCGCTATCAAGCGCGCCCGCTTCCTGGCCCTGCTGGCCTACACCGACAGCCACGGCCGCTGAGACCGGGCAGTCGACACGTAGTAAGGGATTGAATGCATGCGCGCCTTAGCTGAGTTCATCATGCGCGGTCGTGTGCAGGCCACTGCTGTAGTGGCCGGATGTGCTGCATTGCCGCTGTTGTATTGGTTGGGTGCTGCCGCAGGAAGCCTTGTGCTGCTGCGGCGCGGTTTGAAGGATGCCTTGGGCGTCGTTGCCCTGGGATTGCTGCCGGCCTTGTTCTGGTGGCTGTACTCCTCAGATCCTCGCGCACTCATGGTGCTGCTGGGGTCTTCGGGCCTTGCGTTGGTTTTGCGCGCAAGCGAGTCCTGGAACCGCGTGCTGCTGGTCAGCATAGCGATGGGGTTGGTGTTTTCAGTGGTGTTGGGTGCGGCTTTCCGCCCTCAGATCGAAGGCTTGGCGCAGGAATTGATAAAAATCCTGCCGCTGGCCCTCGGGGATCTCTACCAGCAGTTCTCGGTAGAGGAGCGAGCGCGTCTCGCAGCACTGGTGGCACCGGTCCTGACCGGCCTGATTGCGGCATTGTTGCAGGTCGTCAGCTTGTTGAGCCTGATGCTTGGGCGTTATTGGCAGGCGTTGTTGTACAACCCGGGTGGTTTTGGTCGCGAGTTTCGCGCCATCCGAATCCCGCTGGGGCCGGCGATGTTGCTGCTGGCGTGCATGCTTGTGGGGCCGAACTTCGGTTCCCAGATGGCCATGTTGACGCCGTTGTGCAGCGTACCGTTGGTGTTCGCCGGGCTGGCCCTGATGCACGGGCTGGTGGCGCATAAGCGTCTGGCCAAGTTTTGGCTGGTGGGGTTGTACGTAACGCTGTTGCTGTTCATGCAGCTGATCTATCCGTTGCTCGTGGTGTTGGCCATTGTCGACAGCCTGATTGATTTTCGCGGTCGTTTGGCGCCGAAAGACGCCGATAGCGCGAACGGTGAAGGTTAAAAGTTAAGAGGATTTTCACATGCAACTGATCCTTCTGGAAAAAGTCGCCAACCTGGGCAACCTGGGCGACAAAGTAAATGTTAAGGCCGGCTACGGTCGTAACTACCTGCTGCCTTACGGCAAGGCTACCGCTGCGACCGCTGCCAACCTGGCTGCGTTCGAAGAGCGTCGCGCCGAGCTGGAAAAAGCAGCAGCGGACAAGAAAGCTTCGGCTGAAAGCCGTGCTGCCCAACTGGCTGAGCTGGAAGTGACTATCACTGCCACCGCTGGTGACGAAGGCAAGCTGTTCGGTTCGATCGGCACCCACGACATCGCTGATGCACTGACCGCCTCTGGCGTTGAAGTGGCAAAAAGCGAAGTTCGTCTGCCAAACGGCACCATCCGCAACGTTGGCGAATTCGACGTGGCCGTGCACCTGCACGCCGAAGTCGAAGCAACCGTACGCGTTGTTGTGGTGGCTGCTTAAGCAGCACGCAATCGTCTGGCACCTTGTGTGCTGGACGGTTAACATCGGGCACGATCCTGTTTACAGGTCGTGCCTTTTGTTTTTCTGCAGCTTCCGATTTTTCACCACCCCCAATTCCAAGTGGCCATGAACGATATCTCTGTTCCCGAGCAATACGATCTGCAAACCGCTGCCCTGAAGGTCCCGCCCCATTCCATCGAGGCCGAACAGGCCGTGCTCGGTGGCCTGATGCTGGACAACAACGCCTGGGAACGCGTGCTCGATCAAGTCTCGGACGGTGACTTCTATCGCCATGACCACCGCCTGATCTTCCGCGCCATTGCCAAGTTGGCGGACCAGAACTCACCGATAGACGTAGTGACCCTGGCCGAGCAACTGGACAAGGAAGGCCAGAGTGCCCAGGTCGGCGGCCTCGGTTATCTGGGTGAACTGGCGAAAAACACGCCGTCGGTCGCCAACATCAAGGCTTACGCACAGATCGTCCGTCAGCGCGCCACCCTGCGCCAGTTGATCGCCATCAGCACTGAAATCGCTGACAGTGCCTTCAACCCGGAAGGGCGCACCGCCGAGGAGATTCTCGACGAAGCCGAACGGCAGATTTTCCAGATCGCCGAGGCCCGGCCGAAAACCGGTGGCCCGGTCAGCGTCAACGACCTGCTGACCAAGGCCATCGACCGCATCGATACCCTGTTCAACACCGATAACGCCATCACGGGCCTGTCCACCGGTTACACCGACCTCGACGGCATGACCAGTGGCTTGCAGCCTTCGGACCTGATTATCGTCGCCGGTCGTCCGTCCATGGGTAAGACCACGTTCGCGATGAACCTGGTGGAAAACGCCGTGTTGCGCAGCGAGAAGGCGGTTTTGGTGTATTCCCTGGAGATGCCAGGCGAATCGCTGATTATGCGTATGTTGTCGTCCCTGGGGCGGATCGACCAAACCAAGGTCCGCGCCGGTCGCCTGGAGGATGACGACTGGCCGCGCCTGACCTCGGCGGTCAATCTACTCAACGACCGCAAGTTGTTCATCGACGATACCGCCGGCATCAGCCCTTCGGAGATGCGCGCCCGCACCCGGCGCCTGGTGCGTGAGCACGGCGACATCGGCCTCATCATGATCGACTACCTGCAATTGATGCAGATCCCGGGTTCGGGGGGCGACAACCGCACCAACGAAATTTCCGAGATCTCCCGCTCCCTCAAGGCCCTGGCCAAGGAGTTCAACTGCCCGGTGGTGGCCCTGTCCCAGCTCAACCGCTCCCTGGAGCAACGCCCCAACAAGCGCCCGATCAACTCCGACTTGCGTGAATCCGGCGCTATCGAGCAAGACGCCGACGTCATCATGTTCGTGTATCGCGACGAGGTGTATCACCCCGAGACCGAGCACAAGGGCATTGCCGAGATCATCATCGGCAAGCAGCGTAACGGCCCCATCGGCACGGCGCGCTTGGCGTTTATTGGCAAGTACACGCGCTTCGAGAACCTGGCGCCGGGCAGCTACAACTTTGACGACGAGTAACGCCTCTCTCACGGCGCTCGGGTCATGATCCGGCGGATCTGCTCCGAGGTGTAGCCATAGTCCCAGCGCAGCTCCGTTTCGGCGGGGATGTCCGTGAGGGTGAACAGCACGCTGATCTGCAAGCTCTGCGCCTCCTCTTGGCCACGGCTGGCCTTCACCGCGTAGCTCACCATATGGGCGTTGTAGCCTTGGCGGGCCTGGCGGGGCGAGCGGTTCCTGGGGAACTCGAACAGGGTGTTGATACGCGAAAGGATGTTGTCGCCCGACAAGTAATCGCCAGCACGCAAGCGTTCGCGAATCGCCCGTTTGTAAGGGGGCAGGTCTTCCACGTCGATCACAAAGGCATTGTTGCTCTGGTCGGCACGCCACCTGGGGATCAACCGCCCGCCATAAACCCCCAGAATTTCATCCTTGCGCAGGTCCCTGCGGGCCACCACTGTGTGTTGGCCGATCATCACCCGTTCTTGCGGGCTGCGCGCGTCGCTTTCGATAAAAGTGCGCACTTTCAGTTTTTCCTCATAGAGCTGTGCTACCCGTTCATACCCCTCGCGCTCCAGATAAGGCATCACCAGCTCCGTGGCGAAGCGTGGTTCGTCGTTCGGCGGGCGGATCTGGGTGATGTAGAGCGGTCGGTCATAGTTGTCGCGCAGTGGGTAGCGGCCATTGTTGACCCGGTCGTACTCCCCGATCTTGTTGGGTACGCCGTTGGTCGCCGAGCGTTGGCGCATGCGTGCCAGCTCTTGCGTCGTAAACGGCTCGGGCATGAGGTAGTCCGAAGCGGTGTAGAAGGTGCTGCTGCTCGGTTCCACCGCCCGGTAGCGCGAAGGACCGATACCGCCACCCAGCAAGCCGGCGTCTGTGGCGATTTCCCAGCCGCCGTCGGTCTTGGGGCGGATGTAGGGTTTGTAGGCGCGCCAGGGGTTGCGGGCGTCCACCAGTTGCCAGCCGGGGTTGGCGTTACGCACCTGGTAATACAGATTGTTTTCCTGCACGTAATGGTTGTAGCCACCCACATCCCGGCGGGGCTGCTCATAGATATTGTCTTCGCGCAGGGTCAGTCGTGGCGGGGTGGTGGGCACGGCGAACAGTTCATCGAAGCCCCCGCCAGGGCTGGCTGCGGCCGTATCCACCGCAGTGCTCGCTTGCATGTAGGCCACGGCATTTTTCACCCGTTGTTTCACGGTCGCGCGTAGGGCGTCGTGAATGACTCTGGGTTCGACTTGGGCCGTGCCGAACAGGGCGTTGCGATCGGCTTCGGGCAGGGCGCGGGCGAGGGTGGTGAACAGATCGGCGGGCGTCTGGCGTGGGGTATCGGCGACCACATAGGTGCTGGCGCTGCGGGAAAGGGTGAGGGTTTGAGTAGCGGTCTCATCGCCGACGCTACCCAGCAAACGGTTGTTGTGCAGGGCGTCGCGCATCTCCAGGCGCAGGTGCTGGGGCCAGCGGGGCAGTTGCTCCAGGCAAACAAACGCCAGCAGATCGCTGTCGGCGCTGTGCAGGGTGTCGAGGAACAGGCCTTCATAGGGCGCGCGTGCCAGCACCTCTTCGTGGTACTGCAGCGCTTCTTCGTGCATCAGCGGGTTTAGGCTTTCCTCGCGCACCAGGCGTTGCTGCTCAGGGTGGCCGAGGCTGAGGCTGAGGTCTTGCAGGTAGCTTTTGGGCAGGTCGGGCAGCAGTTGGCGCAGGGTTTTTTCGGTCGTGGTCTCCGGTTGCTCGGTGCCCTGGTAGAGCCGCGCGAATAAGGCCTTCTTGTATTCGAGGGCCTCTTCGTGAAGGCGCAAGGCCAGTCGGTCGGGGTTGCTGACGTAGGGCAAGTAGGTGTCGTCAATCAGGGCAAGGTAGGTGTCGGTGTCGAGTTGCTCTTCTAGGCATTGCAGCAATTGGCCGTTGCGCAAGCGGGCCAGCGGCACTTGAATCTCGCGCTCGCCTTGCGGCTCGGCGGCGGGTAGCGCGAGCAGGGTGTTGCCCGACGGGTCGAGCACTTTCACGCTGTGGCTGGCTGGCCATTCGGGCAGCAGGGTCACCAGGTGCAGTTGGATAAAGGGTGACTCAGGCGTCAGAGTTCGCCCTTCGGCCTGCGCCAGGTCGAAACCGTCGATGGCCCGTTCCAGGTTCAGGCGTTTCACGCTGTCGCGCAGCAGCGCGGGCGGGCGCATGCCTTCCTGATGCAACTGGCGCAGCGCGGGTTGGTCGATGCCGCTGATGAGCATGAGCGGCTCGACATCCTCGGCCTGGATATGGGCGGTGGTTGCCCCCAGGCGTTTTATCAACTTGAGGTTGTTCCATTCCTGCGGGCGCTCATGGGGCAGGCGCCAGCCGCCGGCGCCATTACTCAGCAGCGGCGGGCGGTAGGCGTCCGGGTCTTGGGGGTGCAGCAGTTGCCACTGGTTGCTGGCCGTGTCGAGTTGCGCCTGGTAGAGCTGGTCGTCCAGGCGCACGTAGTGACTGGCGTTGAACGCGTACAAACCGCGGCTATCGGCGGGCAGGGCGCCGGGCAACTGCAAGGTTTGCCGGTAAGGTGTCAGGTTCGGGTTCCAGAGGCGCCAGTTGCCGTTGCGCAATTTGACGCTGACCAGCTTGGCCACGGCCCCGCCGGCCTTGACCGCGCCCGCCGTAAATACCAGCGCTGCGGCTGTATCGGCCACGTCCAGCAGGTCGTTCAGGGCGGCGACACTGTCCCCGCGGCTCCAGAATTCGAACCCGTGGTACACCGAGTGGATGACTTCGGCGGCGGTCACCGCCAGCATCGCTTCGCCGACTACCGGCACGAAGGACAGGGCGAAGAACAACAGCGATTTGCCCAGGTCCTCATAGCCTTGCAGGCGTACTTCGCGGGCGGCCAGATCGGCGTCTGCTGAGGACACGGCGAGCACTTTGGCATCCTCCTTGATCTTGGCGATGTGCAGCGCGGCACTGGCACTCAGCACATCGCCTTGGATCAACTGGCGCGCCACAGGCTCGACGATGCTCGCCGGCTCGTTGATGAGGCGGGGGCCGTTGGGCCAGTGGGTGACCCATCGGTACGTGTGGGGCTTAAGGGTATAGAGGCGGCCGTGGTGGCGCTGGGGCACGAAGCGTTTGAAGAACGTCTCGTAACCCGGCTGTTCCAGGCGGTTGGCCAGCGCATCTTTCAGGGCCTGGAACGACGGGTACTGGTACAAGGGGCCGTAGGGGTCTTGGGGGATGTAGAGCACCTGCTCGGCGTCGATGTGTTTGTCGTAAATCACCAGAATGCCGGGCAGTGGCACGTTGTTGATGGTCAAGTGCGCGCAGCGCAGGTCGGGGTGTTCGCCGTTCGCTTGCAGAGTGATTAGCGATTCATACAGGCGTGGTGAGATGACCCCCTTGATCCTGGCGATATGGGCGGCCACCGCTAGGGCGTCCTGCTCGCAGCGGCGTAACACGGTCGCCGCGTCCGGCCCGCTGGTGGCGCTGAGCACGCTGTCCAGGTGCTCCTGGAAGCGCTGGCCCAGGTTCAGGCGTCGGCAGAACCCGGCGAACATGACCGGGGTGACGACGCTTTTTTCCTGTCTGCCGTGTTCGTCGGTGTACAGGCCGGAACCGGTTTCGAACCCGCCATCCTCAGCCTCTGCCGCGTCGAAATTCTGCAGGGCCGCTTCCAGCAGCGATTGTGTGGTGGTTTGCCGGTGGGTCTTTACCAGGCCCAGGATGTGGGTGGTTTTCCATTCGCGCACCAATGTGGTGCGGTCACTGTCCAGCAGGTCGAGGAACTCCTGGCGCAAGGCGTTCTTGAGCAGTGGGCTGGCAAACTCGACCGGGTTTTGCAGGGGGCTGAGCAGCTCGGCCATGTCATGCCGCGACTGGTTGCTGGCCAGCAGGCTGGTGCGCAGGGCGGCACGCAGGGGCGGTGTGGCTTGCTTGAGCCATGTCGGCAAGTGGTAGTGAATGAAGCGGGCGTGCTGGGGCAGGGCTTTTGCAACGGGAGAGGCGTCGTTCAAGTGGGTCACCGCAGGTCGGAATGAGTGGGCCATCGTTCGGGCCAGACTATTGCTCCGCTGCCTGCGCCTGCGTTGGATATCTAGTGCCATGGGCGGGGCAAAACAGGCGAGTGGGGCGCGAGGCGGTAAAGGCCGACCGTTGCGGTCGGAATTGGTCAAATTTTGTGCTATATTCCGCGCCCGCGATTTTTCATCTCAACACCGGTCACCGTCATGCAAACAGCCAAGCCGTTATTTGACTATCCCAAGTACTGGGCCGAATGCTTCGGTCCAGCGCCATTCCTGCCCATGAGCAGGGAGGAGATGGATCAGCTCGGCTGGGATTCATGCGACATCATCATCGTCACCGGTGATGCCTACGTCGACCATCCGTCCTTTGGCATGGCGATCATCGGCCGGCTCCTGGAATCCCAGGGGTTTCGCGTCGGGATCATTGCCCAGCCCAACTGGCAGTCCAAAGACGACTTCATGAAACTGGGCGAGCCGAACCTGTTCTTCGGCGTCGCGGCCGGCAACATGGACTCGATGATTAACCGCTACACGGCCGACAAGAAAATCCGCTCCGACGACGCCTACACCCCCGGCGGCATGGCGGGCAAGCGGCCGGACCGCGCCAGCCTGGTCTACAGCCAGCGCTGCAAGGAAGCCTACAAGAACGTGCCTATCGTGCTGGGCGGCATCGAGGCTTCGCTGCGCCGCATCGCCCACTACGACTACTGGCAGGACCGGGTGCGCAACTCGATCCTGATCGACGCCAGCGCCGACATCCTGCTGTACGGCAACGCCGAGCGGGCCATTGTCGAAGTTGCCCAGCGCTTGTCCTACGGGCACAAGATCGAAGACATCACCGACGTGCGCGGCACCGCGTTCATCCGCCGTGACACCCCGGCAGGCTGGTACGAGGTGGATTCCACCCGCATCGACCGCCCGGGCCGGGTCGACAAGATCATCAACCCCTACGTCAACACCCAGGACACCCAGGCCTGCGCCATCGAGCAGGAAAAAGGCCCGGTCGAAGACCCGAGCGAAGCCAAGGTTGTGCAGCTGCTGGCCAGCCCGAAGATGACCCGCGACAAGACCGTGATCCGCCTGCCCTCCGTGGAAAAAGTGCGCAACGACGCGGTGCTCTACGCCCACGCCAACCGCGTGCTGCACCTGGAAACCAACCCGGGTAACGCCCGCGCCTTGGTGCAGAAGCATGGCGAAGTGGACGTCTGGTTCAACCCGCCGCCCATTCCCATGACCACCGATGAAATGGACTACGTGTTCGGCATGCCTTACGCCCGCGTTCCGCACCCGGCGTACGGCAAGGAGAAAATCCCCGCCTACGACATGATCCGCTTCTCGGTGAACATCATGCGCGGCTGCTTCGGCGGCTGTACCTTCTGCTCCATCACCGAGCACGAAGGGCGGATCATCCAGAACCGCTCCGAAGAGTCGATCATTCGCGAGATCGAAGAAATTCGCGACAAAGTCCCTGGTTTTACCGGCGTGATCTCCGACCTCGGCGGCCCGACCGCGAACATGTACCGCATCGCCTGCAAGAGCCCGGAAATCGAATCTGCGTGCCGCAAGCCGTCCTGCGTGTTCCCCGGCATCTGCCCGAACCTGAACACCGACCACTCGTCGCTGATCCAGCTGTACCGCAGCGCCCGTGCGTTGCCGGGGGTGAAGAAGATCCTCATCGCCTCGGGGCTGCGCTACGACCTGGCGGTGGAATCGCCCGAGTACGTCAAAGAGCTGGTGACCCACCACGTGGGTGGCTACTTGAAGATCGCCCCGGAACACACCGAGGAAGGGCCGCTCAACCAGATGATGAAACCGGGCATCGGCACCTACGACCGGTTCAAGCGCATGTTCGAGAAGTACACCAAGGAGGCAGGCAAGGAGCAGTACCTGATTCCGTACTTCATCGCCGCCCACCCCGGCACCACCGACGAAGACATGATGAACCTGGCCCTATGGCTCAAGGGCAACGGTTTCCGCGCCGACCAGGTGCAGGCGTTCTACCCCTCGCCCATGGCCACCGCCACCGCCATGTACCACTCGGGCAAGAACCCGCTGCGCAAGGTCACCTACAAGAGCGACAGCGTGACCATCGTCAAGAGCGAGGAACAGCGCCGCTTGCACAAGGCGTTCCTGCGCTACCACGACCCCAAGGGCTGGCCGATGCTGCGCGAAGCCTTGACCCGCATGGGCCGTGCCGACCTGATCGGGCCGGGCAAGAACCAGTTGATCCCGCTGCACCAACCGGCCACCGACAGCTACCAGAGTGCCCGGCGCAAGAACTCCACGCCGGCGGGCAGCCATAAAGTGGCCCAGGAAAAAACCACCAAGATCCTCACCCAGCACACCGGCCTGCCGCCGCGTGCCAGTGACGGCGGCAATGCCTGGGACAAGCGCGAACAGGCCAAGGCCGCCGCGTTCGCCCGCAACCAGCAGGCCGCCAAGGAACGCAAGGACGCGGCCAAGGGCAAGGGCCCCAAACCTGCGCGCAAACCGGTCGTGCCGCGCTAAGCGCCAGCGCCTGTGGATAGAACGCCAGCCTTCGGGCTGGCGTTTTGCGTTGGGGGCATCGCGAGCAGGGCTCGCCACATTTATGTGCGCCCGCCACCTGCACAAATCCTGCATTGCGCGGTTTTGGTGCTGTACTGCGTTGAGCAAATGGAGAAAGCGCCGAGGATGCCGGGTGGCATAACTCTTGCGCGCTTTCAAAGACGCCCAAGGCTCGCAGGAGGCACGCCGTGTCGATTCATGTCGCATTGCACCATGTCACGCATTACCGCTACGACCGCGCCGTCGAGCTCGGCCCGCAGATCGTTCGCCTGCGCCCGGCGCCCCACAGCCGCACGCGGGTGCTGTCCTATGGCCTGAAGGTGTGGCCCGAGCAGCACTTCATCAACTGGCAACAAGACCCCCAGGGCAATTACCTGGCGCGGTTGGTGTTCCCGGAAAAAACCGCTGAACTGCGCATCGAGGTCGACCTGCTGGCGGAAATGGCGGTGTTCAACCCCTTCGACTTCTTCCTTGAGCCCTACGCGGAAAAAATCCCCTTCAGCTACGGCGCCGATGAACGCAAGGAGCTGGCGCCGTACCTGGCAACCCTGCCCCTGACCCCAGCCTTCAAGGCCTACCTGGACGGCATCGACCGCACACCGCTGCCGGCCGTGGACTTTCTGGTGGCCCTCAACCAGCGCCTGAGCAACGACATCCGCTACCTGATCCGCATGGAGCCGGGGGTGCAAACCCCCGAGTACACCCTGGCGCACGCCAGCGGCTCGTGCCGCGACTCGGCCTGGTTGCTGGTGCAACTGCTGCGCAACCTGGGGCTGGCGGCGCGGTTCGTGTCCGGCTACCTGATCCAGCTCACCGCCGACGTCAAAGCCCTGGACGGCCCGTCCGGCACCGAGGTGGACTTCACCGACCTGCACGCCTGGTGCGAGGTGTACCTGCCCGGCGCAGGCTGGATCGGCCTGGACGCCACCTCCGGGCTGTTTGCCGGGGAAGGGCATATCCCGTTGGCCTGTAGCCCCGATCCGTCTTCGGCGGCACCCATCAGTGGCCTGGTGGAACCGAGCAAGTGCGAGTTCAGCCACGAAATGTCCGTGGAGCGGATTTGGGAAGCGCCGCGGGTCACCCAGCCCTACACCGACGACCAGTGGCTGGCGATCCAGGCCCTGGGCCGGCAGATCGATGCCGACCTGGCGGCCGGCGACGTGCGCCTGACCATGGGCGGCGAGCCGACCTTCGTCTCCATCGACGACCCCGATGGCGCCGAGTGGAACACCACCGCGCTGGGTCCGGCCAAGCGCCGGCTCTCGGCCGAGTTGTTCCAGCGCCTGCGCAAACGCTATGGGCCCCAGGGGCTGGTGCATTTCGGCCAGGGCAAGTGGTATCCCGGTGAGCCGCTGCCGCGCTGGTCGCTGAACCTGTACTGGCGGCGTGACGGCGTGCCGCTGTGGCACAACCAGGCGCTGATCGCCGACGAGCAGCAAGACTACGGCGCCGATGGCGAACTGGCCGGGCGTTTTCTGGCCAGCGTCGCCGAACGCCTGAAGTTGCCCAGCCGCTTCGTGTTCCCGGCCTATGAAGACCACGTCTATTACCTGTGGCGCGAAGGCGCCTTGCCCGTCAATGTGCGCGCCGAAGATTCGCGCCTGGAGGATGAACTGGAGCGTGCGCGCTTGCGCAAAGTGTTCAGCCATGGCCTGGGCAAGATCATCGGCCAGGTCTTGCCGCTGGCGCGCACTGCCAGTGGCGAGCAGTGGCAAAGCGGCCGCTGGTTTTTGCGCGACCACGATTGCCGCTTGGTGCCGGGAGATTCGCCCCTGGGCTACCGCTTGCCCTTGGCCTCGCAACCCTGGGTGAGCGCCGCCGAATACCCCTTCGTCCACCCGCGCGACCCCAACCAGGAACTGCCCGAGCTGCCCGCCAACCGCGCGCCGGGGGAACCGGCCGTGGCCAACGAGCGCGTGCCCGAGGTGGATGAATCCGCCCACTGGCTGACCCGCACCGCCCTGTGCGCCGAGGCGCGGGAGGGCCGCTTGTACCTGTTCATGCCGCCGCTGGAGCGGCTCGAGGATTACCTGGAGCTGGTCAGCGCCATCGAGGCCAGCGCCCAGGCGCTGCATTGCCCGATCCTCCTTGAAGGCTACGAACCGCCCGCCGACCCGCGCCTGAGCAACCTGCGCATCACCCCCGACCCTGGCGTGATCGAGGTCAACGTGCAGCCGTCCGCCACCTGGGACGAGTTGGTGGAGCGTACTGAATTCCTCTACGAAGAGGCCCGGCAGACGCGCCTGAGCAGCGAAAAATTCATGATCGACGGGCGCCACACCGGCACTGGCGGCGGCAATCACTTCGTTCTCGGCGGTGCCACGCCGGCCGACTCGCCGTTCCTGCGCCGCCCCGACCTGCTGCGCAGCCTGATTAGCTACTGGCACAACCACCCGTCGCTGTCGTACCTGTTTTCCGGCCTGTTTATCGGGCCTACGTCCCAGGCACCACGGGTAGACGAGGCGCGCAACGACAGCCTGTATGAGCTGGAAATCGCCTTCGCACAGATGCCCGCGCCGGGTGAGGACTGCCCGCCCTGGCGAGTAGACCGCTTGCTGCGCAACCTGCTGATCGACGTCACCGGCAACACCCACCGCGCCGAGTTCTGCATCGACAAGCTCTACTCCCCGGACGGCGCCACCGGGCGCCTGGGCCTGCTGGAGTTACGCGCCTTCGAGATGCCGCCCCATGCGCGCATGAGCCTGGCCCAGCAGTTGCTGCTGCGGGCGCTGGTGGCGCGGTTCTGGCGCCAGCCCTACGCCCCGGCCAAATTGGCGCGTTGGGGCACGGAGCTGCATGACCGCTTCATGCTGGCGCACTTTATCGAGCAGGACTTCGCCGATGTCATCGTCGAACTCAACGCCGCCGGCTATGCCCTGCGCGCCGAGTGGTTCGCCGCGCACCTGGAATTCCGCTTCCCCAAGGTTGGCGACTACGCGGTCGGCGGCGTCGAGCTGGAGCTGCGCCAGGCCCTGGAGCCTTGGCATGTGCTGGGCGAGGAGGGCGCGGCGGGCGGCGCGGTGCGTTACGTCGATTCGTCCCTGGAGCGCTTGCAGGTCAAGCTCAAGGGCCTGGCGCCGGACCGCTACACGCTGACCTGCAACGGCATCCAGGTGCCGCTGCACGCCACCGGGCGCATCGGCGAGTTCGTCGCCGGGGTGAGGTTTCGCGCCTGGCAACCGGCCAATTGCCTGCACCCCACCATCGCGGCCCACGCGCCGCTGGTCTTTGACCTGTTCGACACCTGGATGCAGCGCTCCCTGGGCGGCTGCCAATACCACGTCGCCCACCCGGGCGGGCGCAACTACGACAGCCTGCCGGTAAACGCCAACGAAGCCGAGAGCCGACGCATGGCGCGGTTCTTCCGCCTGGGCCACAGCCCCGGGCCGTGGACGGCGACGCCGCCGGTTATCAACAACGAACTGCCCATGACCCTGGATTTGCGCCGCTTTGACCACACCGCGCAGTAAGCGCGGGTGTACCTGTTTGCAGATCAACCTGAATTTTTGCCCGAGCCTGCCATGCCAGACCTGCTAGACCGCTACCCGTTGTCGCCCGGCACCTACCACGAACTGCTCGACGCAAGCGGCGCGGTGCGGGCCCATTGGCGGCGCCTGTTCGACCAGTTGCAGCGCAGCACCCCGGCGCAACTGGCCCAACGCCAGGCCTTGCTGGCGCGGCAGATCCACGAAAACGGCGTGACCTACAACGTCTACGCCGACCCCAAGGGCGCCGACCGGCCCTGGGAGCTGGACCTGCTGCCCCACGTGATCGCCGCCGAAGAGTGGCCGCAACTGAGTGCCGGCATCGCCCAGCGTGCGCGCCTGCTCAACGCGGTGCTGGCCGACCTCTACGGCCCGCAACGGCTGATAGCCCAAGGGCTGTTGCCGGCTGAACTGGTGTTCGGCCACAACAACTTCCTTTGGCCTTGCCAGGGCATCGCGCCCCCCGATGGCACGTTCCTGCACCTGTATGCCGTGGACCTGGCGCGCACCCCGGACGGCCGCTGGTGGGTCACCGCCGACCGTACCCAGGCCCCGTCCGGCGCCGGTTATGCCCTGGAGAACCGCACCATCGTCTCCCGCGCCTTCCCCGAGTTGTACCGCGACTTGCAGGTGCAGCACCTGGCCGGGTTCTTCCGCACCTTGCAAGAAACCCTGGCGCGCCAGGCTCCCGGCGCCGAGGACGAGCCGCCGTTGGTGGTGCTGCTGACGCCCGGGCGCTTCAACGAGAGTTACTTCGAGCACCTGTACCTGGCGCGCCAACTCGGCTACCCGTTGGTGGAGGGCGGCGACCTGACGGTGCGCGACGCCACGGTGTACCTCAAGACCCTCAATGGCCTGCGCCGAGTCCACGCGATCATGCGGCGCCTGGACGACGACTTCTGCGACCCGCTGGAGCTGCGCACCGACTCGGCCCTGGGCGTGCCGGGGTTGCTCGACGCGGTGCGCCAGGGCCGGGTGCTGGTGGCCAATGCCTTGGGCAGCGGCGTGTTGGAATCTCCGGGGTTATTGGGTTTTTTACCGAAGATCAGCGAATTTCTCTTCGGCGAAGAACTGATCTTGCCGTCCATCGCCACTTGGTGGTGCGGCGAGGCGCCGGTGCTGGCCCAGGCCCTGGAGAAACTCCCGGACCTGCTGATAAAACCGGCGTTCCCGTCCCAGAGCTTCGCCCCGGTGGTGGGCCGCGACCTCAGCACGGCCGAACGCGAAGCCTTGATCGAACGCATGCGAGCGCGGCCCTACGCCTACGTTGCCCAGGAAGTGGCGCAGCTGTCCCAGGCGCCGGTGTGGCAGGCCGATGGCGGGCAGTTGCAACCGCGTGCCATCGGCATGCGCGCCTATGCCGTGGCCAGCGCCGAGGGTTATCGGGTGCTGCCCGGTGGCCTGACCCGGGTGGCGGCGCAGGCCCACGCCCAAGTGGTGTCGATGCAGCGCGGCGGCGCCAGCAAGGACACCTGGGTGCTCGGAGACCGCGCACCCGCCGGCGAGCAATGGAAAACCCAGCGCACCCTGGGCGTGCACGATCTGGTGCGGCGCGACCCCTACCTGCCCTCGCGGGTGGTGGAAAACCTGTTCTGGTTCGGCCGCTACTGCGAGCGCTGCGACGACAGTGCGCGGCTGCTGCGCATCATGCTTACCCGCTACGTGGACGGCGACGACCCCCAGGCCCTGCAAGCGGCAGTCGACCTGGGCGAACGCCTGTTGCTGCTGCCCGACGAGGGCGAACTGCCTGAGCGCTTGCTGGCAGCGATGCTAGGGGACGACTGGGCCTGTAGCCTGCGCGCCAACCTGCAACGCTTGCAATGGGCGGCCTCGCAGGTGCGCGGCAAGCTCTCGCGGGAGAACTGGCAAGCGCTGGTGGAGTTACAGCGCGAAGCCCTGGAGCTGGAAACCGACGAGCCGGACTTCGGCGAACTGATGGATTTTCTCAACCGTTTGGTGATGTCTCTGGCGGCGCTGTCCGGTTTTGCCTTGGACGACATGACCCGCGACGAAGGCTGGCGGTTTCTGATGATCGGCCGGCGCCTGGAGCGTTTGCAGTTTCTGGGCAACAGCCTGGCGGCGTTCCTGCGCGGCGCCGGGGCGCAAGACCAAGCGGCGCTGGAATGGTTGTTGGAATTGGGCAACAGCAGCATCACCTACCGCTCGCGCTACCTGGCGGTGGCGCAGTTGATCCCGGTACTCGACCTGTTGTTGCTGGACGAACAGAACCCCCACGCGCTGCTATTCCAGCTCAAATTGGTGGCGCGTACCCTCAAACGCCTGAACGACGACTTCGGCGCGCCCCGCGACAGCGTCCTGCCGGGGTTGATCGAACGGCTGGCGCGTTTTGACCTGGGTTGCCTGGAAAACCCGCTGTTCGGTGAAACCAGCGTGCGCGCGGCCCTGGACGGCTTGGCCGAACTGCTGCAGAGCATCGCCGACGCCAGCGGCCAGGTGTCCGATCGCCTGGCCTTGCGCCACTTTGCCCACGTCGATGATGTCAGCCAGCAAACGGTGTCCGTGTGATGAGCGCCCACTACCAGATCCTCCACGACACCCACTACCGCTACGACAGCCCGGTGTCGTTGGCCCAGCAACTGGCTCACCTGTGGCCCCGTGAATGCCCGTGGCAGCGCTGCACCGAGCAGCAATTGCAGGTCAGCCCGCCACCCTCGACGCGCCGCGATGAGCTGGACGTGTTCGGCAACCCCTTGACGCGCCTGGCGTTCGAGCGGCCCCACGATAAGTTGCAGGTCAACGCGCGGCTCAGCGTCGAGGTGCTGGCGCGGGCGGCGCTGGACTTCAACCAATCGCCGCCCTGGGAGCAGGTTCGCGACGGCCTCGCCTACAGCGGGCGCCCCCTCGCCGCGCCGGCGTTGCAGGCCTGCCGCTACCGGTTCGAGTCGCCTTATGTGCACCTCAAGCGCAGCTTCGTCGAGTTCTCGGCCAGTTGCTTCGCGCCGGGGCGCCCGCTGTTGCTGGGGGTGCGGGCATTGATGGAAAAGATTTTTTGCGAGTTCACCTTCGACGCCGAAGCGACCCAGGTGGCGACGCCCCTGGTGGAGGTGTTGGAGCGGCGGCGCGGGGTGTGCCAGGACTTCGCCCACCTGATGCTGGCGTGCCTGCGTTCGCGGGGGCTGGCGGCGCGCTACGTCAGCGGTTACCTGCTGACCCAGCCACCGCCCGGCCAGCCACGGCTGATCGGCGCCGATGCGTCCCATGCGTGGGTGTCGGTGTATTGCCCGCAACTGGGCTGGGTGGATTTCGACCCGACCAACAACGTGCAACCGGCGCTGGAACACATCACCCTGGCCTGGGGCCGGGATTTTTCCGATGTGTCGCCGTTGCGTGGGGTCATTCTGGGGGGCGGCAACCACGACCCGGAGGTGCGGGTGACCGTGATGCCAGTGCCGTAAGTAGCAAGTGGGCTAGCCCGCGCGGGAGGCGAGGCGCCCCTAAAGCACTCGTTCAAGTTACGCAGTTACATCGTTGTTGTCGGTTTTTGGGCTCCTACGCACCCCGGGGCGGGCGAACCCGCTTCCTACCTACGGGAGCGGGGTTTCTTCTGTGTCGGCGTCGGGGGCATCCACTTCACCCTCGGCATCCGGGTTCAGGGCGGCGGCCTCTTCATCGGCGGCGGCTTTCTTGCGTTGTAGCTTTTCCTCTTTCTTCTGCTCTTTGGCCAGGTCTCGCTGACGTTTGGCGAAGGAGTAATTAGGTTTTGCCATGGGCGATCCTCTGGGGTCGAAGGTGAGGTTGAGCGGCGCGTATTCTGCCCGTAAACGAGGCACAAGGGTTAGCCGGGTTTTTGTCCGGCCCACTTTGGCAGTGCCACCGGTTGCCAGGCATCCAGCGCATCGAGCAGGGTGGCCGGCGATTCGCCGTCCTGCAGCATGGCACGGTGCTGCTCGCGCACGAAGCCTTCGCCGACGACGTGATCGAGAAAAACGATGGGTTTCTTGTAGAAACCGTTCCCTTGCCGCAGCCCCAGGGTTTTGCCGTGGTCGCCGAGCGGGCCCTGTGCTGCACCCCCAACCGGCGTGAGCGAAGTGCCTGACGTTCGGGGCGTGAGCGCCTTAGCCGTGGCGTGACGGCGTTTCACAGGTGCCGCTGGCGCCACAGGCGTAGGCGGCGAGCAAACTGCATAACAGGCTATTGAGGGGCATCACAAGCGCTCCAGAGAGGAAGGAAAGGCCCGATTGTGGGCGCCTGCAGCACTAATGGCCGTTTGATTGTGTGTATCGCTGCCATAGCCCGAAAGTTGTAGACCGCTCGTTGATACAGGTCATAGGAACTTTTTGCTATTTAAGGCAATCTGGGGTGATAAGCGTTTTCGTTAACCCTGCCTTGGAGATTCACCATGTTTGCAAAACTCGTTGCGGTTTCCCTGCTGACACTGGCCAGCGGCCAATTGTTGGCTGCAGAGTGCAAGGTCACTGTCGATTCCACCGACCAGATGTCCTTCAACACCAAGGAAATCACCATCGACAAGAGCTGCAAGACCTTCACCGTGGAACTGACCCACTCCGGTGCCTTGCCGAAAAACGTCATGGGCCACAACCTGGTCGTGACCAAGACTGCTGACATGGCAGGCGTTGCCACCGACGGCATGAGCGCCGGCCTGGACAAGAACTACCTGAAGGAAGGCGATGCTCGTGTGATCGCGCACACCAAGATCATCGGTGCTGGCGAGACAGACTCGCTGACCATCGACGTGTCGAAACTGACCGATGCGGGCGGTTACTCGTTCTTCTGCTCGTTCCCAGGCCACAACTCGATGATGAAAGGCGCCATTGTCCTGAAGTGATTCAGGCCCCGGCTGCAAAAAAAACGCCCTCAGGGGCTAATGCCAGTCAGTTAAGCTGACTGGCATTTTTATTTCTGATCGGATACTCCGGGGGTATCAAGCCTGATGGCCAGGGCTAAACGCATTCCTCTCGTCTAATTTGCAGCAGCCAAAGTTCAAGCGAGAGGGCTCAACTGATCGGCATTAGCCCGCATTCTGCTGATGAGCAAGCAGCGCTAAAGCGTTGCCTGAAACGGTTCCTCGCAGACAACACGTTCGGCTTCGGGATCACTAATGACCAGGTGTCGCACTCAGGCTTCGGGCGCTCTTGATTGTGAGCCGTGTTCTTCATAGGCAGCGGCAGCAGCTCTGGCGAATGCTACATATTCGTTTTGTTGACGCTTATCCTCTTCATCGAAATCGGGGTACTCGCCTACATTCATGGGGGCTGTTCGTTGATAGGGATCATTGATCGGGATTTGGCACTCGGCTTCAACTTCACTCGGCCAGCGAGGTTCGCGACAAGTGCTTAAGGCAAGCCAACGAAAAAAACCATACAGCATGCTGAATAAGAACATCTTTATAGACTGATAGCCGTCAAACCAACTAATAACCAGCAACATACAATTGCGAAAGGTCGGCCGAGTCGAGATCGATAAGGCAAGGGGTGGATAAGGCAAGGCCGCTGGTGATTCTTCCATATACAAGCGAAGCGCTTCCCAGTGCTGCAGGATTCCTGCATGGCTTTCACAATACTGGCCGACGGCGAAGGTATAACGCACGATACCGTCGTCATCCAGCACATGACCGCGCAGCTCATAAATATAATGCCCCACATCACGACCCCGCCCGACACACCAATGGACCTTATCCCAATCCAGGGTCATGACACCGTTCTTTTTATTGTGCCGAAAGAGGTAGACCTTGCGATTTATTCGATTGAAGCGAATGGGGTAATGGGTATAACAGAAAAAGTCTTTTGCTAGAGCAAAAAAAAATATCGCAACTACTAACAGAAGACATAACATAGTGGCATACCAGCCTGCAATTATATGAGCTAGCGAAGCAATACTTTCACCTTGGGGAGGGGTATATATTTTCGAGCCAAACAAAATCAAAAAATACACGGCGGTTGCAGGATCTGAGTGCAACACGGTTATTGAATTGAAGCGGGAGCATCATGCCGCATCACCACGGCTTCTTGCATCACTTCGCCCATCACCTCGATCGGGCATTTGAAGTCGAAGCGTTTGC